>NZ_BACW01000365.1:0-3728 GCF_000333315.1 Curtobacterium sp. B8 | reverse complement strand
TTCTTGGTGCGGCGGAGGAGGATCTCGACGGCCTGCTCGATCTCGTCCGCGCGGCCGATCACCGGGTCGATCCGACCCTCGCGCGCGCGGGCCGTGAGGTCGGTGCCGTACTGGTCGAGCGTCGGGGTCTCCGACTGCTGCTGCTGCGCTGCTTCGGTGGTTCCGGGCATGGGGCGTCCCTCTCGTGCGGCCGCCGCGGCCTGCTGCGCGTACTCCTGCATCACCTGCGGAGTGACGCCGGCGCTCGCGAGCAGCTGCCCGGTCACGGTGTCCTGGTCCATCACGAGCGCGAAGAACACGTGCTCGGGGTCGGTGTAGGTGCTGCCGAAGCCCTTGGCGGCCTGGGTCGCCTCGAGCAGGATGCGCTGCGCGGTCCCGGTGAGGGCCGGGCGGCCGTCGGTGGCGACCGCGTCGTCGGCGGGCGCGGGCAGGCGCTGCTCGATCTCGTCGGCGAGGCGCTCGGGGTCGACGCCGGCCTGGCGGACGACCGCGGTGAACGGGTCGGTGCGGACGAGCACGTGCAGGACGTGCAGGGCGTCGATCTCGTGCTGGCCCTGCTCGGTCGCGTACTCCGCGGTGCGCTGGAGCAGCTGGTGGGTGCGACGGCTGAGCAGTCGCGTGATGTCGACGGGGCGCCCGAACGGCACGGGACGCTGCTGCCGCGCCCACTGCTGCTCGCTCTGCTGGGCGGCGATCAGGCGGGCGAGGAACTCGTCGAACGAGTCGCTGCCGGCGGAGCCGAACGTCTCTGGCAAGTGGACCTCCTGGTTGGACTTGAGTGCCTTCGACTCAATGCAACGCAGGAGGGCCGGGGTCATTCCCGTTCCGCGGAAGAACTTGCGGTGGCTCGACTCAAGTCCGAGCGATGGGCTTCGCGACCGCGTCCGTGACCCGTACGAGGTCCGCGGGCGTGAGCTCGATGTCGAAGCCGCGACGGCCGCCGGACACGAAGATGCTGTCGTAGGCGAGTGCTGATTCGTCGAGGACGGTGCGGAGCGCGGTCTTCTGGCCGACGGGGCTGATACCGCCGACGACGTACCCGGTGCGCTTCTCCGCGAGGGCGGGGTCGGCGAGCGTCGCCTTCTTCCCGCCGACGGCCGCGGCGATGGCCTTGAGGTCGAGTCGGTTCGCGACGGGGACGATCGCGACCGCGAGGGTGTCGTCGACGGACACCACGAGGGTCTTGAACACCTGCTCCTCGCGGAGGCCGAGGGCGGCAGCGGCTTCCTCCCCGAAGTTGGTGGCGGTCTCGTGGTGCTCGTACACGTGCGGCGTGTACGGCACGCCGGCGCGGTCCAGGGCCACCGTCGCGGGGGTGCTCGGCGATGCAGCGGTCATGCCCGCATCCTGCCGTCCCGAGCCGCGTCGGACCCCGCGGCGCGCGGGCGGTAGCCTGAACCCACCATGGCCGTCGTCGAGATCCTGCTGCGCATCGTCACCGCGCTGGGACTCGTCGACCCCGCTGCGGTCGGCACACCCGGGCACCTGCTGCCGGTGGCCGCCCTCGCCGCTCTGGGATGCGCGACGGCCGCCGCGGTCCTGGTGTTGAGCGTCGTCGTCGCCGCACTCCTCCTGCCGTCGGCGCGAGCGGTGCCGGCAGGACACCGGGAGTGGTCGCGCCTCCGGACCCGCATCGCGTCGTCGCACCCCGATGCCGACGGGCACGCGCGCCCGCGGGCGCCGGGCGGTGTCGTCACGGTCTGACCGCGTCGCTGGTCGGGCCGTCCCACGACCCTGCCACTTCGACCGATCGGACCACCATGGACATCTCCACCCTGCCCGTCGTCGGCGCGCTCCTGCACGCCGGCGCCGACGTGATCGCCACCCTGACCACCACACTCACCCCCGTCGCCGACGGATTCGCGGCGGCCCTCGCGGTCGTCGTCGTCACCGTCGCCGTCCGCGCCCTGCTCGTCCCGCTGGCCGTCCTGCAGGTCCGTGCGGAACGGGACCGCCGACGGCTGGCACCGGAACTCGCACGCCTGCTCCGTCGCCACCGCGGCGACCGGGAACGGTTCCAGCGCGCCGTCCAGCAGCTGTACACCTCGGAGCGGGTCTCACCGCTCGCCGGGTGCCTGCCGGCGCTGGCCCAGGCGCCGGTGGTGTCGCTCGTGTACACGCTCTTCACGCACGCGACGATCGGCGGGGCGACGAACACGCTCCTCGAGGGCACGCTCGTCGGGGTCCCCCTCGGGCACTCGCTCGTCGCCGTGCTCGCTTCGCCGCTGTGGACGCACGCGTGGGTCGTGCTCGTCCTCCTCGCGGTCCTCGTCGTCGTGGTCGAGGCAGGTCGCCGGGCAGACCGGCACTGGAACGCCGTACCCGAGGCCGATCCTCTGGCACCCACCTCGGCGCGGATCGCCAGGGTCGCACCCTTCGTGTCGGTGCTCTTCGCGGCGATCGCGCCGCTCGCCGCGGCGGTGTACGTGGTGACGAGCGCCTGCTGGACCCTGGGCGAGCGGGCGGTCCTGCGTCGTCTGGTGCGCTGACCGCGCGGCCGGTCGGGGTCAGCCGCCCTGGCCCTCCTGCTGCGGACCCTGGTCGACGGGGTCGTACTCGGTGCCGCGGCCCTGCTCCTCGTCGGCCGTGGGCACGTGCCGCTCGGTGCCGGTCCCGCCGGGGCTCGTCGCGACGTAGTCCGCCTCACCGGACTGGGTGTCGTGGCTGAGGGGCTCGAGGGTCTCGCCGTCGGCCGGTCGGGGCTGGTCGTTCGCCGGGGTGCTCATGGACCCGTGGTACTCCCTGCGGACTGGGTGGACACAGCGCACCGGGCGGACACGATCGGTGTCTGGGTGCGAGCATGGAGCGGGCAGCAGGACCCGGAACGGGAGTAGGCATGGCCGACGACGACGTGGCTGCGGAGCGAGCACGGCTCGAGGCGCTGGCGTGGGGCGCGGACGCGTCCCCCGCCGAGGCGGCCCGGGCCCGCATCCGGCTGGAGGACCTCCGGAGCGGGCGACGACCACGACGGGGCGGGTCCCCTGGCGGCCCGGCACCGACGAGGGACTTCCGCCGGACACCCTCGACAGCGGGCTCGCCGTCGGTCGGTCCGGCCCCGGTTCCGGTCCACGGTCCGGAGGTGCCGAGCAGCCCCGTGGGCGGTGTGCCGCGCGCGACCGACCCCGTCGGGCACGACCGTTGGGAGAGCGTCGAGGGCGATCCGGCCGACGCGACCGGGACGGCGGCGGCGACCGACGGGATGCGGCCGGACCACGAGGCGGACGCAGCGGATCAGGACGGGAGTGCCCCGGGCCTCCCGACGGGGTGGCGCGACCGCGTGCACGCGCTGCTGTGGACGCGACGGCCACGCGTCTGGATCGCAATGGGTGCCGCGGCGGCCGTCGGCGTGGCGTTCGCGGCCGGCACCGTCGTCGGGACCGCCGGCCCGGCGGTGCCGGCGGCGCCGAGCATCACCCCCACCGCGGGGGCGGTGACGCTCGAGCAGCTGCTCGACGTCCCGCAGACGTACGCCGACCAGCTCCCCGGACCGGTCGAGGCACCGGTCAGCCTGCACAGCACACGCCTCGTCTTCACGAACCGCGCGCTCGACGGCGGCGACCTCGAGACACCGTGGAACGTGTGGGCCGGCGTCGGGACGGACCGATCGACGATCTGCCTCGTGGCGACGGCCGACCGGATCGAGAGCTCGACGGCGTGCTACCCGCGGGAGGACGCCCTGCACGGCAGCGTGTCGCTGTCCGCGCAGTCCCGGAGCGGGACGTGACGTG
>NZ_BACW01000366.1:0-1780 GCF_000333315.1 Curtobacterium sp. B8 | reverse complement strand
GTTGTCGAGCATGATCGTGTCGACGCCGGCCGCGACCACGGGCTCGATCTGGTCGACCCGGTCCACCTCGACCTCGAGGTGCACCGTGTGGCCGAGCCGCTGGCGGGCGGACCGGACGGCGTCGCCGATGTCGATGCCGTCGGCGAGGAGCACCGCGAGGTGGTTGTCCTTCGCCATCACCGCGTCGGACAGCGACGTGCGGTGGTTCCGCCCGCCGCCGCAGCGCACCGCGTAGCGCTCGAGTGCGCGGAGGCCCGGCGTCGTCTTGCGGGTGTCGACGATCCGCGCCTGCGTCCCCGCGACGGCCGCGACGTAGGCCGCGGTGAGGGTCGCGACGCCGGACATCCGCTGCACGAGGTTGAGGGCCACGCGCTCGGCCCGGAGCACGGACCGCGCCGGGCCGGACACCGTCACGAGGGTGTCCCCCGCGTCGAACCGGGACCCGTCCGACACGTGCACCTCGGCCGTGATCGACGGGTCGACGGCGTGCATCACGCTGACGAACACGCCGCCGCCGCTCAGCACGCCGGGCTCGCGGGCGGCCAGGGTCGCGGTGGCCGTCGCCGTCGCGGGGATGAGCGTCTCGCTCGTGACGTCGCCCCAGGGTGCGTCCTCCTCGAGCGCGGTCTCGACCACCCGGCGGAGCGCGTGCGACGGGATCGTGCCCGGATCGGTGACGGCGAGGCGGTCGGTCGTCGGTGCGGTCACGTCGGTCATGCGGGTACCTCCTGCGGGACGGCGGCGGGTCGGGAGACCCAGCCGTGCGACCGCGTGGCTCGGGGGTCGGTGTCGGGGTGGTCGGTCCGGGCGTGCGCGCCGCGGGACTCGGTGCGGGCCTCGGCGGCGAGCGCGGTCAGGCGGGCGAGGTCGAGCAGGCCGCGGTCCTCGTGCTCGCGGACGCCGGCGGGCGCCGGCACGCGCAGGTGGTCGAGGTCGCGACGGGCGCTCGCGAGTCCGGTCGCGTCGCGGAGGAGCCCCACGTGGTCCGTCATGACGGACTGCACCGCCCGGCGGACGTCCGCCACGTCGGTGCGGTGGTCCGGGCCTCCCGTCCGGTCCTGCCGGGAGGCACGGCGCGCGTCCGCCGCGTCGCCGACGGTCACGACGTCCAGCGCCGCGTCGCCGCGCAGGCCGAGTCGGCCGGGTCGCGGCGCGCCGAGCGCGTCCGCTGCGCGGACGGCGAAGACGAGGCCCTCGAGGAGCGAGTTCGACGCGAGCCGGTTGGCGCCGTGGACGCCCGTGCAGGCGACTTCCCCGATCGCGAGGAGCCCGGGCAGGCTGGTGCGGCCCTCGGCGTCGGTGGCGATGCCGCCCATCGCGTAGTGGGCGGCGGGCGCGACGGGCACGCCCTCGCGCGTCCAGTCGAACCCGGCGGCACGGGTGGCCCGGGTGAGTCCGGGGAACCGACGGACGAGGAACGCGGGGTCGAGCGCCGTGGCGTCGAGGAGCACGGGCTCACCGCCCTGGTCGCGGACGGCGGCGGCGATCCCCCGTGCCACGACGTCCCGCGGGGCGAGCTCGGCGTCGGGGTGGACGTCGGTCATGAACCGGCGTCCGTGCACGTCCCGGAGGACCGCGCCCTCGCCGCGCACGGCCTCCGAGACCAGGCCGCCGTCCGGCACGGCGAGACGTGTCGGGTGGAACTGGACGAACTCGAGGTCGGCGAGGACCGCACCGGCGCGCCACGCAGCCGCCTGCCCGTCGCCCGTCGCGACGAGCGGGTTCGTCGTCTCGCGGTAGAGGTGCCCGGCACCGCCGGAGGCGAGCACGACGGCGTCGG
>NZ_BACW01000367.1:0-3752 GCF_000333315.1 Curtobacterium sp. B8 | reverse complement strand
ATGATCATCAAGTAGTCGACCCAGCCCAAGTCGAGCCGGATCCCGCTGTTCGCTGCCGCGAGAACCATTCACACTCCACGTCGATGTGTTGCAGCCGACAACTCCGCCGGCCCGGACGGAGACGGTACACCGATTTGTGACCGTTCACATAGCCAGCGCATGTTCCTGCTGGTACCGGCACCCGCCCGGCCTGCTCGCTAGGCTCGGACCCATGACCGCCCCGCGCATCCTCGTGCTCAACGGCCCGAACCTCGACATCCTCGGCCGACGCGACCCGGCGCAGTACGGCACGACGACCCTGGCCGAGATCGAGGCCATCGTGCACACCGAGGCCGCGGTCCACGAGCTCGAGGCCGACTTCCGCCAGACCAACCGCGAGGGCGAGCTCGTGGAGTGGCTGCACGAGGCGCTCGACGACTTCGTCGGGGTGGTGATCAACCCCGCGGCCTACGCGCACACGTCGGTGGCGCTCCACGACGCGGTCGAGGCGCTCACCGTGCCCGTCGTCGAGGTGCACCTGTCGAACACGTGGAAGCGCGAGCCGTTCCGGCACGTCGACCACGTGGCGACCGCGGCGACGGCGGTCATCGCCGGCGCAGGAGCCGACGGGTACCGGCTCGCGGTCGCACACGTCGCGTCGCTGGTGGCGGACCCCACCGACTGACGGCCTGGAGGCACGGTGCGGGCCCGGCCCGCACCTCCCGTCCGCCTGATGGTCGCGGCGGCACGGGTGAGCGACCCCGCCCATCGGACGGCGTCCGGCGGCGCCGCCGGCGGCCCGCGGCCCGCGGACCGCGACCCGCTAGAACTCGGCGGGACGGCGCACGTCGGGCATGCCGGCCGTGGCGAAGCCCCCGCGGATGATCGGGACGGCCCGCCGGACGGCCTGGTCGATGCGGAGCTCGAGGTCGACGCTCGCGATGTCGTAGCCGCCCTCGCGCTTGGCGAAGTCGCGCTCGTTGCCGAACACCCCGAGCGGCAGCGTCGTCGACTGGAAGAAGCCGAACAGCGGCCGCATCTGGTGCTCGACGAGCAGGGCGTGCCGGTCGCTGCCACCCGTCGCCGTGAGGAGCACCGGGGTGTCGACGAGGTCGTACTGTCCGACCCAGTCGAAGAAGAGCTTGAACGCGCCCGAGTAGGCGGCGCGGAAGGCGGGGCTGCCCACGACGAGGACATCGGCCGACTCGACGAGCTCGAGCGCGCGGACCGTCGCCGGCGCCATGGCCTCCCGCGAGCCGGCTGCGCCGAGGTCCGCCAGGAGCGGGCCGATCTCCACGGTCTCGGTCCGAGCGTCCTCGATCTCCTGCCCGAGCCGCTCGACGGTCGCCGCGACCAGGGTCGAGGTCCGGGACGGGTCGGACGGGCTGCCGCTGACGCCGACGACGAGTTCTCCGCTCATGCCGTCGATGCTCACACGCGGGGCGGGCCCGAGGTGCGCGTGTGACGGCATGTGTCGGGCAGCACTGCCAGAGCGCGGCGCGTACGGTCGGGTCGATGCAGACGTTCCTGCCGTTCGCGGACTTCCGGGCCTCGGCCGAGGTGCTCGACGACCGACGACTCGGCAAGCAGCGGGTCGAGACGCTCCAGGTGATGCGTGCGCTGACGATCCCCGGGTACGGGTGGCAGAACCACCCCGTCACCGCGATGTGGCGGGGGTACCGACCGGCGCTCATGGCGTACCAGGACGCGACCTGCGCGGTCTGGGTCGAGCGCGGGCACCCGGACACCTGTCGTGACAAGACCGTGGCGGACCTGGCGCTCGTGCCCGAGGACCTCGAGGCGTACGCGTCCGGTCGGTTCGCGGTGCCGCCGTGGAACGACGACGAGGAGCTGCACCGGTCACACCGGTCGAAGCTGCTGCAGAAGGCGCCGGAGCACTACCGGCCGCTGTTCCCGGACGACCCGGACGACCTGCCGTACGTCTGGCCGGGAACGGTCGCGGCGGGCGCTCGCGACTGACGGCCGGCGCTCGCGGATGACGGACGGCGCTCGCGAATGACGGACGGCGCTCGCGACTGACGCGGGCGGCACGAGCGCGCGGTCAGGCGGTCCCGCGGCATGCGTCGCGGGCACGGGCGACACCGGCCCGCCGTGGGCGTCAGGGGACGGCGTCGTCCAGGGGATCGACGCCACGCCCACGGCGGATCGCGGTGTGCGGCGGGGCACGACGACAGGGGGATGCCGTGCCCCGCGCCGGACGCAGATCAGGGGTTCGCGTCCGGCTGGGTGCACCGCGCGCCCACAGGGGGACGGACGTCGCGGTGCTGGTCGGGCAGTGGTGTACCTCAGTGGGGGTGTTCGGTGTCCCCTCGGTACCGGTCCGATTCGGTCGGTGTGGGCATCGACCGGCGCTCGGATCCGTGGGCGGCGGCTCGGTCGCAGGCCGGCCGGATCATCGGGAGCAGGGCACTCCCGACGGTCGCGAGGGCGCCGACGACGGCGATGACCCCGAGGGGTCCGGCGCCGAGGTCGTGCTGGGCGGCCACGACGAGCGCGAGGACGGTCGCGGGGGCGGGGAGGAGCTGGACTGCCCGGAAGCGGTCCTCCCGCCGGACCCGAGTCGTGATCGCGTTTGCCATGAGGACAGCCTGACGCACTTCAGCGGTCCGCAAAAGGGGGGACACGTCCCCACTCATGGAGTAGAACGTCTAGTACACTCTGCGAAGGTGCCGGGCGGTCGGTCAGGCCAGCGCGCGCACCGCGGCGACGGCGTCCCGCACCGCCTCGACGACGAGCGGGACGTCGGCCTCGGTGAGCGTCTCGTCGAAGGTCAACCGCACGGCCGACCGCGCGGTGTCCTCGTCGAGCCCGAGCGCGGTGAGGACGTGCGACGCCTCGGTGCTGCCAGCCGCGCACGCGCTCCCCGAGGAGGACACGACGTCGCGCTGCTCCAGTTCCAGCAGCACGGTCTCGCCGTGCACGCCCGGGAAGCAGAACGAGGCGTGCCCCGGCAGCCGGGCCGTCCGCGAGCCCGTGACGATCGACCCGGGCACCGCGGCGAGGACCCCGTCGAGGACGGCCTCGCGCGTCCGGGTCGCCCGGTCCGCCGCGTCCGCCCGCTCCCCCGCGTGCAGCGTCAGCGCCGTGGCGACCGCGACCGCGCCAGCGACGTCCTCCGTGCCCGACCGCCGCCCCCGCTCCTGCCCGCCCCCGTGCAGGAGCGGCTCCAGCGGCGTCCCCGAACGCACGACGAGGACGCCGGTGCCCTTGGGCGCACCGAGCTTGTGACCGGACAGCGAGACGGCGTCGGCGTCGGTGTCGGACGGCCCGACCGGCAACCACGGCGCGGACTGCACCGCGTCGGAGTGGAAGCGGGCGCCGACCGCGCGAGCGACCGCCGCGAGCGCTCGGACGTCCTGGACCGTGCCGACCTCGTTCGATGCGTGCGCGATCGACACGAGCGTGGTGTCCGGTCGGAGGGCCGCGGCGAGTACCTCCGGGTCGACCACGCCGTCCCCGTCGACCGGCAGCACCGTCACGTCGAAGCCGTGGTGTCGCTCGAGGTACCGGCAGCTCTCGAGCACGGCCTCGTGCTCGATCGCGCTCGTGACCACGTGCCGTCCCCGGGGAGCTGCGAGCGCGATGCCCTTCACGGCCGTGTTCGCCCCTTCCGTCCCGCCGGTGGTGAACACGACCTCCGCCGGGCGGCACCCGAGCACCCGGGCGGCCGCGGCGCGGGCGTCGGCGAGACCCCGCGCAGCGGCGTCGCCGACCCCGTGCGTCGACGAGGGGTTCCCGAACGTCCCCGTCAG
>NZ_BACW01000368.1:0-1445 GCF_000333315.1 Curtobacterium sp. B8 | reverse complement strand
GACCCACAGGTTGATGTGGATGCCGCGGTCCTGATCGGGTCGGTGTTCCAGTGCACGATCCCGACGATGGTCGTGATCACGCCGTAGAGGACGAAGAGCCTCCCTAGGATGCGCCGCAGGTCGAGTCGGCGGGTGGAACGGACGAGGGCCTGCTGCTCCTCGGTCATCGTGGTGGTGTCGTCACGCATGAGCGATCTCCTTCGAGCGGATCAGAGGAACGGGAGGTAGAGGGCGACGCACAGCACGAGGGCGACGGTGCCGAGCAGCGCGGGCGAGCGGTACCACGCGGTGTCGGTCGCCACGGCCCCCGCGGTCATGTCGATCTTGCCGACGCCGTACACCAGTCCGCCGAGCTCCGAGACGTCCTTCGGCTTGGTCGCGAGCGACACGACGACGGCCACGACGAGCACGGTGACGAACGAGATGATCGCGCCGTAGAGGGTCTCCGCGGTGGCGGTCGCGAACAGCTCCGGGTTCACGAGGTAGGCGATCCAGGTGATCGTCGGCGCGATGATGCCGAGGACGTACCCCCAGAGCGCCCCCGCGGTCGTCATCCGCTTCCAGAGCAGGCCGAGGATGAAGACGCCGAACAGCGGTGCGTTGAAGAACGAGAACAGCGTCTGCATGTAGGTCATGATGTTGCCGGCCTGCGCGGCGAGGAACGCGGTCCCGATGCCGACGAGGACACCGGCGACGGTCACCCAGCGCCCGGTCTTCAGGTAGTGCAGGTCGGGCATGTTCGGCTTGATGTAGCGCTGCCAGATGTCGTACGTGAAGACGGTGTTGAACGACGAGACGTTCGCGGCCATGCCGGCCATGAACGAGGCGAGGAGGCCCGTGACGGCGATGCCGAGCACGCCGGTCGGCAGGTACATCTGGATGAGCTTCGGGATCGCGTCGTTGTAGGTGAGCGCACCCGAGGCGAACTGGTTGCCGACGACCGCGGCCGCGATGAGGCCCGGGATGACGACGATGAAGGGGATGAAGAGCTTCGGGAGCGCCGCGATGAGCGGGGTGCGGCGGGCGGCCGACATGTTCTTCGCGGAGAAGGCGCGCTGCACCTCGGTGAAGTTCGTCGTCCAGTAGCCGAACGAGAGCACGAACCCGAGGCCGAGCACGATCGCGAGCCAGTTCGCACCGATCGGGTTCGTCACGTCGCCGATGCCCGTGCCGGCCCAGGTCTGCAGGTGCTGCACGCCCTGGGTGTTCTTGATGGCCTCGGTCAGACCGCCCCAACCCCCGACGCGGTGCAGGCCGACGATGGTCAGCGGAACGAGGCCGGCGATGATCACGAAGAACTGCATGACCTCGTTGTAGATCGCGCTGCTCANGCCGCCGAGGGTGATGTAGGCGAGGACGAAGGCCGCCGACACGAGGATCGCGAGCCACTCCGGCCAGGCGAGCATCGCCTCGATGACGATCGCCATCGCGTAGAGGTTGATGCC
>NZ_BACW01000369.1:0-2042 GCF_000333315.1 Curtobacterium sp. B8 | reverse complement strand
GGACGGTCCCGGACGTGGCGCGGAGCAGGTGCCGGGTCGGAAGTCATGCCCCGACCGTAGCCTGCCCGGTTCGCGGTGGTCCGGTCAGCCCCAGACGCCCGAGGTCCCTCGGCGGTGGCTGCCGACCAGGTGCGTGTCGACGATGCCGAGCGCCTCCATCAGCGCGTACATCGTGGTCGGCCCGACGAACGCGAACCCCCGCTTCCGCAGCGCCTTCGACAGCGCGACCGACTCGTCGGACGTCGTCGGGACGTCCGCGAACGTGACCGGCTCGGGCGTGCGGTCGGGTCGGAACGACCACACGAAGTCGGCCAGCCCGCCGTCCTGTCGGAGCGCGATCGTCGCGTTCGCGTTCGTGATGGTCGCGAGGATCTTCGCCCGGTTCCGCACGATGCCCGCGTCGGCCATCAGCCGCGCGACGTCGTCCTCCCCGAACTCGGCGACGGTGTCCGGGTCGAAGTCGGCGAACGCGGCCCGGAACGCCGGGCGCTTCGCGAGGATCGTCCGCCAGGACAAGCCGGACTGGAACGCCTCGAGCGACAGCCGCTCGAACACTCCCCGCTCGTCACGGACGGGCATGCCCCACTCGGTGTCGTAGTAGTCGCGCAGCAACGCGTCGGTCGATGCCCACACCGGGCGGGCGAGGCCGTCCTCGCCCACGACGAGGGACGGCGGCGTGACGGTCGACTCGGTGCTCACCAGCCCATCCTGGCGTCCACGGCCGACACACGACCGCTACTTGCTCGGCGGGCCGTCCTGCATCGCGGCCTGGTCCATCCAGACGTGCTCCCAGTGGTGACCGTCGGGGTCGGTGAAACTCCGCTGGTACATGAAGCCGAGGTCCATCTCCGGGCGGTCCTCGTGTCCACCGGCCATGACGGCGGCGTCGACGACCCGGTGCACGTCGTCCTTCGAGTCGGCGCTGAGGGAGTTGATCACCTCGATCGTGTCCGGGTCGGCGATGGCCTTGTCCGTGAACTCGGCGAACTTCGCGTGGGTGAGGAGCATCACGTACACGGTGTCGCTCACCACGGCGCACGCGGCGGTCTCGTCGGTGAAGTCGGGGTCGATCGGGTAGCCGAGGGCCTCGTAGAAGGACTTCGACCGGTCGAGGTCGGCGACCGGCAGGTTGATGAACACCATCGTGGGCATGGGGGCTCCTTCGCTCCCCCCAGAACCTCCCGCAATCCGGCGCCGCGCGCAAGCACCTTTGTCGCCGCCACGAACGTGATACGCAACATTCTGCGAGTGTGCACCGTGCCTACTGCGACGAATCGGAACCCGGTGGCGGGCTCGACCACGCGGCCTACGTCCTGGCGGCTGTCATCGTCGATGACCGTGATCGCACCGCTCTCCGGGACGCGGTCGAGCGACTCCGACCGGCACGGATGAAGAAGTTGCACTGGTACGAGGCGATCGAGGCGCAGCGGTACACCTGGCGCGGACTGCTCGGACTCGCTGTCGCGATCATCATCGTCCGGTACGAGGGATCCCCGGCGCGAGCGGGGCGACGCCGACGACGTTGCCTCGAACGGCTGGTGTACGAGCTGGAGTCGCGCGCGGTCCGTCACCTGACGCTCGAGTCCCGCGGTCCTGCGTTGGACCGCGCCGATCGACGCGCACTCGACGCGTTTCGCACGCAGGGTGTCGGACGGTCGGTGGTGTGGGAGCATGCGCGCGGCGACAGCGAGCCCTTGCTGGCGCTCGCGGACATCGCCTGCGGGGCACGAAAGGCGCTCGTCGATGAAGAGGACGCAATAGAGATCACCGTCGGGTGAGGACGATCCGGAACACGGACACGCGCCGCACAGCGCAAAACCCCGGGCCCGCGCTGGCTGCAGGCGTATCCGGGGCTCACTTCCGACCGAGCAGCACGCGGTCGACATATCAATACTAGGCCGCGATCGCTGAACGTGTCAACGCGACCACGCGATCGCGCGACCGGCAGGGCGGACGCGAGCCGCGCCTTCAGGCCGGTGCCCATCCGGACGACCGACGGCCCGCCGCAAGAACGGACGGTCGTCGGACGGAACGCGGGGGGA
>NZ_BACW01000370.1:0-1114 GCF_000333315.1 Curtobacterium sp. B8 | reverse complement strand
GGCTTTGGTCTGTCCTGCGCCATGCACACCAGGGTACGGCCCCTATGCTCGGTTGCATGACCGAGGCCCTCACCATCGCCTTCGTGCCCGGGGTCTCCCCGGCGAAGTGGGCCCGCGTCTGGCGCGAGCGGTTCCCCGACGTCGAGCTGCGTCTGCGGCCGATCGGCGCACACGAGGTGGACGACGCCCTCGCCGGCGAGGCGGACATGGTGTTCGCCCGCGAGCCCGTGTCCGACGTCCACGACGCGATCCCGCTGTGGACCGAGACCGCCGTGGTCGCCATGCCGAAGGACTCACCGCTCGCCGAGCACACCGAGGTCGACCTCGCGACGACGGACGTGCACGTGGTCGACGCGGGTCCCGTCCCGGCGGACGTGGACGCGACGCTCGACCTGGTCGAGGCGAACGTCGGGGTCGCCGTCCTCCCCCAGTCGCTGTTCCGCGCCGCGAGCCGGAAGGACCTCGTCGCCCGGACGCTCGCGGGCGCTCCCGGAACCCGCATCCTGCTCGCATGGCGGACCGTCGACGCCTCGGAGACCACGGAGGAGTTCATCGGCGTCGTCCGCGGGCGGACCGCGAACAGTTCCCGGGGTGGTCAGGAGCAGCCTGGGCCCCGCCCGCCGGTTCCGGACCGTCGCGCCAGCGACGGGACGGCCGTGCCGGGTGGGAGGGGCACGGATCGCGCCGACGGGACCGGCTCGCGTCCGTCGACAGCCGGCTCCGGCTCCACATCCGGTTCCGGCTCGCGCGGTGGCAAGGCGACGGCGGCGAACAGCCGCACCACGGCCAAGCGCGGCGCCACGAAGGGCACCAGCGGGAAGACCGGCGGTGGCAAGGCCGGGCGCGGCAAGACGCAGCGCGGCATGAAGGGCAAGCCGAAGCGCGGCTCGAAGGGCAACCGCTAGCGGGAGTCCCGCGTCAGCGGATCACCGCCGCTGCGGCCCGGGCGACCCGGTCGCCGCGGGTGTCCTCGGCGGCGGCCCGTGCCTCGGTGACGAGGCGGGCGTCCGCCCGTTCCGCCGACCCGGCGTCGAACGGTGGCTGCGGGTCGTACTCGATCTGCAGCTGGATGCGCTCGGCCGCCGGCTGTCCGGCGAGCTCGCCCGCCAACCAC
>NZ_BACW01000371.1:0-1890 GCF_000333315.1 Curtobacterium sp. B8 | reverse complement strand
CTCCGCACTCGGGCGCGCCGCCGCGTGCACCCGCACCGAAACCATCGCCTCGATCGAGAACCCCAGACGCGCCACGTCGACGTCGGCCCGGTAGCCGCGGACCACCCCGGCGTCCTCGAGTGCCCGGACCCGGGCGAGGCACGTCGACGGCGCGATGCCGACCGCCGCGGCGAGCCGGTTGTTCGGGATGCGCGCGTCCTCGGCGAGGGTCCACAGGATGCGCTCGTCGACCTCGTCGAACCGCGGGGTCTGGTCGGGACGGCGGACAGCACGCTCGGACATGCCTCGACGGTACCGCGCCGACCGCGAGCCGCGCGTCCGCCGCTTCCCGCGCGCGGGACAGCCAGCCCGGCACGGTCGCAGGCGCCGTGGCCATGATGGCTGGGACGGTCCGCGTCGACGGACCGCCGAGCAGCCCGGACCTGACGGGCCGCCCGGACCGGACGACAGGAGCACCCATGGCCAGCGACGACGAACCCACGACCAAGCCGTCCTTCCGCGACACGGTGACCGCCGGACTCGTCCAGAAGGCCCTCGAGCCCGTGATCCGCGCGGTCCGCGAGGAGGTCGCGGCAGCCCGTCAGGAGGTCCGGGACCGCGTCGGCGGCGCGAGGACCGGACTCGTGCTCGTGGGCGCCGCGGTCGGCGCAGCCCTGACGACCTCGGTCCTGCTCGCGGGGTTCGCCGTGGCGGCACTCGCGCTCGCCCTCCCGCTGTGGGCTGCGACGGGCATCGTCTTCGTGGTGTTCGCCGTGGCGACGGCGGTGCTGGGCGTCGTCGGCGTGCGGGGCCTGCGCCGCGGGGTGCCGCCGGTGCCGAAGGACACGCTGCGGTCCGCCCGGGAACGCCTCACAGCGGACGACGCCGACGCCTCCTCAGGGGCCTGACGGGAGTCACATGGCGAGGGTCATCCCGACGACGGCGACCGTCATCGCGAAGACCTCGCCGCTCCGGATGGCTCGACGGTCCTCCTGCGCCCACTCGTACCGGAGGAGCCAGCCGCTGAACGCGCAGTAGCCGATCACGCCGGCGCCGAGCACCGCGGTGAGCGCGATGCCGTGACCAGCGTGCCCGTCGACGGCACCGGTCGCGTGTCCCATCAGCAGCATCCCGGCCATGACGACCGCCGACAACGCCCGGTGCACGTCCATCGGCTCGGCGCGGCGGCCGTCCGCTCGACGCCGCCGCACCACGGGCAGCGGTGCGAGCAGGAGCAGCACCGTCGCGGCGAGGAGCGTCCACACCGCCCCCGCATGGAGGACCGGGAGCAGCATCGCGACGAGCATCACCGTCGCCGGGACGACCACGGCGACCCGCGGGCGGTACCGGTCACCGACGATGCAACACACCGATGCGAACTGCGGCACGACGAGCATCGCGTCGGCGACGGTCTCGTGGACGGCGGTCATCGGCTTCGGGAGGGTGCTGGTCAGTCCTGCGAGCGGGCGGCCTTGGCGGCGCGCTCCTGCTTCACCCGGGCGTTCTCGGCGTGCACCGCGGCCTGGGTCTCCCGCTCGCGGACGAGCCACTCGGGCTTCTCCTGCAGCAGCGTCTTGATCTCGGCCGTCGTCAGCGGCTCGTCGATGCCGGCCCGGCCGAGGCCGGAGATCGACACGCCGAGCTTCTGCGCCACGACCGGTCGCGGGTGGNGGCCGTCGCGTCGGAGGTCCTCGAGCCACGCCGGCGGCTCGGTGCGGAGCTCGTCGAACGCGGTCCTGCTGATCGGCGCACCGCGGAAGGACTCCGGGGCGGCCGACAGCAGGATGCCGAGCTTCTTCGCGGCCGTCTCGGGCTTCATGGTCTGTTCCTGCGCCATGCACACCAGGGTACGGCCCCCTATGCTCGNTGCATGACCGAGGCCCTCACATCGNCTTCGTGCCCGGGGTCTCC
>NZ_BACW01000372.1:0-11854 GCF_000333315.1 Curtobacterium sp. B8 | reverse complement strand
CGTTTCGATGCGTCCGGCGTCTCGGTCCGCGCTCCGACGGTGGCCACCGTGCCACGTCCCGACAGCGCACGATGGTCGCCAGGAGCGCACCGCGCACCGCGGACCGCGGACGCCGTGTGTCAGCACCGCACGCGGCACCCGTCGGTCAGGCGGACGGTCCTAGCGCCGCCCGCCCACCGACGACGCGAGCGCGCCGCTGCTGGCCGCGTCGCGCGAGGGCGCCTGCAGCACCGGCGGCGAGACTGATCGGCGCGGTGATCCCCAGGGAATCCGCCCCGAGGATCCACACGGGCACTGCCGCCATGGTCCCGGCGAGCAACGCGTGGACGATCACCTGCGTCCACGGCCGCCGCGCCCGCTCGAGCAGGCGGCCTGCGGCGTAGGTGACCGGGACGGTGACGAACGCGGACCCGAGGACGAAGAGCACAGAGACCCCGTCGACCAGCACGACCCAGCTGACGATCCCGCCGATCGCCGACCACCACGGCCCGCCCACGAAGACCCACGAGTCCGAGACGATCGGCGCGAGGAGCATCCCCAGCAACGACGCCGTCGGAAGCGTCGCACCGAGCATCCACCCTGCGGCACGAGCGTTCAGCGCCCCGGCGTCCTCGACGGTCCACCGCTCCGGTGCGTCCGCCTGCTCCGGTGCGTCCGCCTGCTCCGGGTCACGCCCGGGTTCCGGCACCGTCACGGCCGGAACGCTTCCGGCCGACCCACCGAGGACGCGCGACGGGCAGCGGACCGGAGCTGTCCCTGCCGTGCGAGCGCACCGGCACCGGCGGCGGTCACCCCGACGAACGCAGCGAAGAACGGGCCGGACTGTGGCGCCCAAGCCTCTCCCGAGGCCCACCCCGTCGCCGATCCGAGTCCGCCGGCGAGTACGGTCGTGGCGACCACCTGGAGGCTGCGGGAGCGGACACCCGCCATCAGGACGCCGAGGGCGTGGGTGAACGGGAGTGACACGACCGCGCCGCCGAGAGCGACCACCGCGGTCACGGCGTCGAACAGGAGCAGCCAGTACACCGCCGAAAGACCGTCGTCGACGCCGCCGGACCAGTCGTCCGCGACGACCGATGCGGTGACCCACCAGCACACGACCGAGAGCGACACGAGGGGCACCGTGACCCCGGCGAGCCAGAGCCATGCTCGCGCGACGAGGCCGACGGAGTCCCGGAACCGCCAGCCGCTCACGCGTCCCGCCCGGCGACGATGCCGACGATCTCCGTGACCGATCGGCGGAAGGGGCGCACGCGGAGCATGGGCAGGGCGAAACGGAGCACCCCGAGGACGGCGTCCACGAGTCGGTCCGTCCGCCGCTGTGCGGGCGAGGAGTCGTAGACCCAGAACAGCGTCAGCAGCAGGTAGGCGTTCCAGAGCGCGTGCGGCAGGTCCGCGCCGAGCGTGCCGGGCAACTGCGTGCGGGAGCCCTCGACCGCGTCGCGGAACAGCCCGAGCACGATGTCCCGGGCGGGTCCCGACTCGGCGGACATCGGGTTGTTCGGTGAGCCGGGCGCGATGGCCGTGGTGAGGAACTGCGGCGCCAGCTCGTGCCAGCTGCGGAGGTTGCCGAGCCCCGTGCGGACGACGATCCCGATCCGGGTGGCGAGGTCCTCGATGCCCTCGAGCTGCGGTGCGGCGAGCGCGAGGTGTTCACGCTGGACCTCGACGTAGAGCTCCTGCACGAGGTGGTCCTTCGTCGGGAAGTGGTAGTAGGCGTTCCCCACGGACGAGCCCGCTTCGTCGGCGATGCTCCGCATGGTCGTCGCGTCGTAGCCCTTCTCCCGCAGGGACCGGAGGGCGACCTCGCGGATCCGAGCCCTCGTGCGTTCACGTTTCGTCTGCGGAACCTCGTTTTCGAACACGTTCAAAAACTACACCCCGTACATGACGGAGCGCACCCCCTCGGCGAGGGGGTGCGCTCTAGTGCTGCCGGGAGCAGCGTCAGGCGGGGACGTGCAGCGACCGCAGCGTGACCGCGGTGGCGATGGCCGCGTGCGCCGCCTCGGCTCCCTTGTCCTCCTTCGACCCGGGCAGTCCCGCGCGGTCGATGCCCTGCTGTTCGTCGTCGAGGGTGAGCACACCGAAGCCGACGGGCTTGCCGGTCTCGATCGCGACGGTCGTGAGGCCGCTCGTCGCCGCGCTCGAGACGTACTCGAAGTGCGGGGTGCCGCCGCGGATGATGACCCCGAGGGCCACGGCCGCGTCGAACCCGCCTTCCAGCGCCGCCTTCGCGACCACGGGCAGCTCGAAGCTCCCGGGCACGGGGATGACGGTCGCCGAGGCACCGAGACGCTCGACCTCGCGCTGGGCGCCGGCGAGGAGGCCGTCCGCGATCACGTCGTGCCACTGGCCGGCGACGATCGCCACCCGCACACCGGTGCCGTCGACGTGGCCGCGCTCCGCTGCTCCCGCTCCGCTCATCGTGTCGTTCCTTCCGTGGGCGTGTCCGACGCCCGGTCAGCCGCGTCGAGCCACTCGACGAGTGCGGCGATGGTGATGACGGGCACGCCCTCGCGCACCCCGAGTTCGACGAGCCGCGGCAGCCGCATCATGCTGCCGTCCTCGTCGACGATCTCGCAGATGGCCGCTGCCGGGCGCAGCCCCGCCGCGGTCACGAGTTCGATGGCCGCCTCGGTGTGGCCGGCACGCTCCCGGACGCCGCCGGAGCGCGCTCGGAGCGGCACGACGTGGCCGGGGCGGTGCAGGTCGGACCGGACGGACGCCGGGTCGGCGAGGACGCGCAGGGTGCGGGCACGATCGTGGGCGCTGATGCCCGTCGTGATCCCGGAGGCCGCGTCGACCGTCACCGTGTAGGCGGTCCCGCGTGGGTCCTCGTTGTGGTCGACCATCGGCGGCAGGTCGAGGGCGTCGGCGATCTCGGCCGACACCGGGGCGCAGACGAACCCGGAGGAGTGCGCGACGGTCCACGCGATCCACTCCGGTGTCGCGAGCTCCGCGGCGAGAACGACGTCGCCCTCGTTCTCCCGGTGCTCGTCGTCGGCGACGATGACCGGCCGTCCGGCGGCGATCGCGGCGACGGCGTCCTCCACGCTCGCGAGGCCCGGGACCCGGTGCTCGCCGGGGCCGGACGCGACCACGGGTGCGACGTGCGGGACGTGCGTGACCATCACCGGGCCTCCAGGACGGGGGCCGCAGCAGCGCCGGCCGCCGCGTCGAGTCGCAGCATGCGCCGGACGTGGCGTGCCAGCACGTCGGTCTCGACGTTGACGCGGTCGCCGGGCACCCGGAGGCCGAGCGTCGTGGCCTCGAGCGTCTCCGGGATCAGGCTCACCTCGAACCAGGCCGCCTCGGGCGGGGTGTCCTCCGACGAGACCGCACTGACCGTGAGCGAGACCCCGTCGAGCGCGATCGAGCCCTTGTCGACGACGAGCGGGCTGAGCTCGGGCGCGAGGGAGAAGCGCACGCGCCGCCAGCCGTCACCGTCCGCCGTCTCGAGGACGGTCGCCGTGCCGTCCACGTGGCCCTGCACGATGTGACCGCCGAGCCGGTCCCCCATCGAGGCCGCGCGCTCGAGGTTGAGCGTGTCGCCCACGACGAGCGCACCGTGCGCGCTCATGTCGAGCGTCTGCTTCATGACGAACGCGGTGAACGTGTCGGGGGTCTGCTCGACGACGGTCAGGCAGACGCCGGACGTGGCGATGGAGTCGCCGTGCGACGCGTCCGCGACGACGAGCGGGCCGCGGACGGTGAGCGCGACGGAGTCGCCGTGCTGCTCGACGGCGGTGACCGTGCCGAGTTCCTCGATGATGCCGGTGAACACTGGTGTCCTCTCAACGGGACTCCGGGTTCGCGCGACGGTCGTCGACACGGGCGGACGGGTCGACGACGTCGACTTTCCGCCAGCGCTTCCTCCCATCCGGACTCTCACCGTCGGTCCTGGAATCCCACCAGGTCAACCTCTGCCGGGTTGGCACCCGTCATCAGTTCGTGGACTGTCACCACCGGTTCGGACTTGCACCGACCCCGGAGCGCTTGCGTACCGGGAACGATACCCCACACACATGACGGTCGCGTTGCGCCGGTTTCTCCCCGTGACACGGGGCGGCCTGGAGGCTCGTGGCGGGCCCGCCACGCCTCCCTCGCAAGCTCGGTCGGCGCGGTCCGCGTGACGCTGGCGCGTCACCGCTGAGCGGACCGCGCCCGGCCGTCAGGGCGTGCGTCGGTCAGCCGCGCCCGCGCGCGAACGCGACCGCCTGCCGGAACGACAGGTCGGGCAGGTACGCGCGGACGACCGCGATGCCGATCGACGGCAGCGCCACCGGGTCCGGGTACGCGAGCACGAGCGGGTGCAGCTCCGGACCGAACTTCTGCTTGAAGCGCAGCAGCGACCGGAACCCGTACACCGGCTCGAGCACCCCGCCCACGAGTTCGAGGAGGTTCTGCACGCCGTCCGCGGGGGCGTCCGGGGCGGACACCTGGGCGAGCGGCGCCGCGGACAGACTGAGCCGTTCGACCCCGTCGTCGCGCATCTGCTCGGCGGCGCTGGCGACGAGGAACTCCATGACCCCGTTCGGCGCGTGCTCGGTCCGCCGCATCACGTCGAGCGTCCACCCGACGACCCGGCCCTCCCGGTGGCTCGGCAGCCAGCTCGTGACCGCGAGGACGGTGCTCTCGGCGTCCTGCGCGACGAGGGTCCGCACCGCAGGGTCGCGCATCTCGTCGACGCCGCCGAGGGTGAAGCCCATCTCGGGCAGCTCGCGCTCGGCGACCCACTCCTCGGAGATCGCCTCGATCTGCCGGACGGTCGACACCGGGAGGTCCTGCCACGAGGACCAGGTCGCGGTGATCCCCTCGCGCCGTGCCTTGTTCACGGCCGTGCGGACGTCCTGCTTCTTCTTGCCGCTCGTCGTCCACGTCCGCGGGTCGAAGTCGGCGTCCTCGGCGACCGGCAGCGTGCCCCATCCCTGCGGGGCGAGGTGCGCGGCGAGGTCGGCCTCGATGCCGTAGAACGCGGCCGTCCACCCGTTGTCGTCGCACCAGCGGGCGAAGTCGGTCAGGGCCCGCTCCCGCGCGTCCGACCAGCGAACGGGCCACCCACGGTGACCGCGACGGCGCCGTTTCGACGGAACGCCACCCGGCACGGCCGTCGGCCGCGAACCAGTACTGGTTCCCCTGCCAGGTCGTCATCCACCCGAACGTGTCGCCGCCGCCGGCGAGCAGGAGTGCCCGCGCACGCTCGCGGTCCGCGCGGGAGCCGTCCGCGTCGGTGTCCGGCTCGACGGCGCCGGTGGGACGGACCGCGGCGAGGGCCACGACGACCCAGAGCACCGGCCCGATGAGTCCGACGACCAGTCGGAGGGCTGGGTCGAGTGACGGCAGGCGGTCCCAGAACGACACCGGGGCGAGCGGGCCGAGGGCGGCGAGCGCCAGACGGACCGGGTCCTCGACGCGGGCGGGCGAGGACGCGGCCACCACGAGGACGATCGTGACGAGCACGAGCGCCGACGCCCCGACGGTGACGGCGAAGCCGACCACACGTCGGCGGGAGGGCAGGACGGTGAAGGAGCGCCGGAGGATGACGAGCACGACCGCGGTCGCGACCGGCACGACGACCGACGCGGCGATCGAGACGTCCACCACGAACTGGTCCTCGAAGCCGTGCAGGGCCGTGACGCGTCCCGGCACCAGGCCGTACGTGACCGCGGCGGCGACCGCGGTCACGGTGTCGACCACGACGACGAGCCAGACGGCGAACCGGCTGCCCCGGAAGAGCCCGAGCCCGCCGACGAGCAGGACGAGCAGCGGCGCCACGGCGAGCACGAGCGTCCACGGGTCGGTCGCCCGGAACGACAGCAGCCCGCGGAGGCACTCCCCCGCGACCCCGTCCGCACGACACCCGCGCACCGGACTCACCGGACCTGCGCCCACGACGGCGGCGAGTGGCGCGAGCAGTCCGACGCGGGCCCGGGAGACCAGCGCGATCACCGGCCCGACCGCCGACACGAGCACGACCGTGCCGAGCAGGACCCGGGTCTCGCGGTGGGAGCTGCGGACCCAACCCGTGCGCTTCGGCGTGCGGCGGAGCAGTTCGCCCAGCACCCAGCCGGCCCCCGCCGCGAGGACCGCGTAGAGGTCGGAGACGTGCCCGGCGTAGAGCAGGAGCGCCGCGACGACCGCGAGCGCGTTCACCCGGATCCGGCGCCGCCAGAGGGTCCCGGCGAAGGCGCTCGCGGTGACGATGGTGCCGACGATGGCGGTCCACGGGTCGAAGCTCGTCGCCCGGCCGAGGAGCAGCCCGCCGACGTTGCGGTCGTCGGTGTCGACGAACGCGGTCAACGCGCCGACCCCGGTGCCGACGACGGTCGTGACGACGAACGCGACGACCGTCCGCCACGACCCCATGAGTCGTTCGGAGGCGCCGACGAGCACCACCACGCCCGCGATCGTGACGAGCATCGCGACGACGCCGGTCGACGCGGCGAACACCCGGAAGGGGCCGAAGGACGAGGGGACGGCGCCGTGCTGCACGCGGAGCACGACGGCCGAGACCGACGTGACGAGGACGAGCAGCACGATGACCGCGGTGACCGGGGAACGTCGGACGGTCCGGAGGGCGCGCTCGGGCAGCGCCCTGGTCTGCGGGCTCACAGGGCACCGCTCGCGGGCAGACCGAGGTGGGCGATCACGGCCGGGAGGCCGTGCGCGAGGACGTAACGCACCGTGTTCCAGTCGTGCGCCGACCCCGGGGAGACGATCACCTGCGTCGCGATGCCCACCTTGCGCGAGGCCGCGTCGAGCATCGCGGTCGACTTCCGGTACGGGGCGTCGTCCTGACCGACGCCGAAGACGGTGAGGTGGTCGACGTACCGCCCGTGCGCCGCCATCAGGGCTGCCGGGGCCGCTGCCCGGTACTTCGCCGCGGAGCCGTCGAACGCCACCGCGATGCTGTTCTGGACGCTCCCGGTCAGCGGCGCAGGCTCGCTCGAGATCGCCAGGGTGGTGCCGAACACGTCCGGGAACTCGGAGGAGAACTGCATCGCGCAGGTGGCGCCCTCGGAGAACCCCGCGACCGCCCAACCGGACGGCGCCGCGGACACCGGCAGGTGCTTCCGGATCCAGTCGACGGTGTCCGTCATGATGTACGTCTCGCTCCGGCCGAGGCGTCGGGAGTCGACGCACATCGGGTTGCGGTTGGGGGCGCCGAGCTGGTCAGGGGCGACCACGATCGGGGCCAGCCCGTCGTGGGCAGCAGCGTAGCGGTCGAGGTAGGTCGCCATGTTGCCGGTCTGGAAGAGGTCGGACGGCTCGCCCGGTTGCCCGGACAGCGCGACGATCACCGGCAGGGTCGGCGGGTGGGCGGTCCGGGCCGCGGGCGGCAGCCAGACGACGGCCTTGCGTGCGTGGAAGTGCGACACCGTGGCCGGGATGCGGACGCTGATGGTCTCGCCCTTCGTCGGCATGCCGGCCGGAGCGTGCCACCCCGACGGGTCGAGCGCGGGCCGGGTCGAGGGTCCGCTGGCGAGCGCCGGCAGGTCCTCGTACGGGTAGGGGTTCGTCACGAGCGCCTGCTGGATGTCCTTGTAGAAACCGAAGTCGACGTTGACCCCGAGCCCGGCGGCGAGGACGACGGCGCCCGCCGCCGCGAGCGCCACGACCCGTCGGCCCCAGCCACCCTGGACGGCCACGGTGACCAGGAGCGCGATGCTCGCGACCGCGAAGGCGACCCACATCCGGGTGATGGGGGTGAACGCGACCCCGAAGGCGTCCTGGACGTCGCCGAACCACCAGACCAGGCCGAAGCCGACGACCGCACCGACGACCATCGCACCGATCCGGACGAGGAACCGCCGCAGCGACCACGGGCGGACGACGAGCGCCCAGAGCACGAGGAGACCGGCGACCACGTCGACCGGGACGAGGACGTCGGAGTCCGTGATCTTGAGGCGCAGGAGTTCGTGGAGCACGTGCCAATCGTGGCCCTGCCGGGCTGCCGAGCAGCCCCCGGAGCGCTTCCACTGCTCACAGGATGGGCATCACCGCTTTCCAGTCGACGTTCGGACCGTTCACAGCTCGGCGGAGCGCCGGGACCACCGCGGTGGTGGTCCCGGCGCTCCGGTCAGCGACCGGCTCGGTCAGTACCGACGGCGCAGCGTCAGCACTCCGGCCCCCGCGAGGAGCAGGAGCAGTGCGGCGGTCAGCGGCAGCGCCGGCGACGGCGCTCCCGTGTACGCCAGCCCGGTCGCGGTGCTCCCGGTCGTGGTCGCCGCGGCGACGGTCGCCGTCCGGGAGGCACGGGTCGTGTCCGTCGCGACGGCCGCGGTCACCGGGACGGTCGCCGTCACGGGCACCAAACCGGTGGTCGTGCCGGTCCCGGTTCCGGGGGTGCTCCCGGTGCCCGGCGTGCCGCCGGTCCCGGGGGTCGTGCCCGTGCCCGGGTCGGTGCCGGTACCCGGGTCCGTGCCGGTCCCCGGGTCCGTGCCCGTGCCCGGGTCCGTGCCGGTCCCCGGGTCGGTCCCGGTGCCCGGCGTGGTCGGCGTCGTGCTGGTGCCGTCACCGACGACCCCGATCCCGTTGCCGCCGATGGTGACGGGCAGGGAGATCACCGGAGCGACCTGCGTGCCCGAACCGATCCCGTCCGAACCATCCGTCGTCCCACCGGCCGACGGCGTCGAACCCGCCGAACCCGTACCGGAGGTCGAACCCGAGCTCGTACCGTCACCGACGACCCCGATCCCGTTGCCGCCGACCGTCACCGGCACACCGATCACCGGCGTCACCTGCGTGCCCGAACCGATCCCGTCCGAACCATCCGTCGTCCCACCGGCCGACGGCGTCGAACCCGCCGAACCCGTACCGGAGGTCGAACCCGAGCTCGTACCGTCACCGACGACCCCGATCCCGTTGCCCGACACCGTGACCGGTACCGAGACGAGGCCGCCGACCTGGGTCCCGGAGAGGAGCCCGTCCGAGCCGGACGTGCTCGGCGCCGAACCCGACGACTGAGCCGGAGCCGGAGCCGACGCGGTCGACGAACCCGTGCTCGTGCCGTCGCCCAGCGCTCCGATCCCGTTGCCCGACACCGTCACCGGTACCGACACCACCGGCGCGACCTGCGTGCCGGAGGCCGTCCCGTCCGGGCCCGACGTGCTCGGGGCCGAACCCGACGACTGAGCCGGAGCCGGAGCCGACGCGGTCGACGAACCCGTGCTCGTGCCGTCGCCCAGCGCTCCGATCCCGTTGCCCGACACCGTCACCGGTACCGAAACCACGGGCGCGACCTGCGTGCCCGAGGCCGTCCCGTCCGAGCCGGACGTGCTCGGCGCCGGGACGGCCGAGGTCGTGGGCGCCGAGGCGGGCGCGGCGGGTGCCGACGCTCCGGTGGCGGTGGCGTCACCTGCGACGCCGACCGCGTTGCCGGACACCGTCACCGGGATGGTGACGTCCGGGGCGACCTGCGTGCCCGAGGCCGTGCCGTCCGCTCCGGAGGTCGTCGGGGCTGCACCGGTCGAGGTGGTGCCCCTGGGCGATGCGGTGGACGCGGTGCCCGGACCGGTCGCCGTGGAGACCGCGTCGCCGAGGATGCCGAAGGCGTTCCCGGTGGCCGCCACCGGGGCGTCGACGGACGGGGCGACCTGCGTGCCCGAGACGACTCCGCCCGCTCCGGAGGTGGTGGCGGCGTTCGCGGCCGCGGCTCCTCCCAGGGTCAGGCCGCCGACGAAGAGGGCGAACCAGAGCCCTCTGGAGACGTACTTGTTCATGGTCGTTCACTCCCTGATCGAGATCTGTTCCCGACCGCGGTCACGGTCGGGTGTGTGCGTGCCTGCCGTGGCGGACAGGCGCACCGATCTCAATCAGGGGCGACGTCGTGGTCGTCGACCGGGGACGCGGGGATCGCGTCGTCGACGAGGGTGCCGCGTGACCCCGCGGCGAGGGAGAACTGGGTGCTCGCAGCGCCGAAGGCGCCGACGGCTGCACCGGTCGGGGAACCCGCGCCGGCACCGCTCGTGGAGGCCGTCCCCGCCGGGCCCTCCGCCGGCTGGTGCACCGGGCCGCCGCCCTGGGGCACGACGAGCGCACGGCCGCCGACGACCACTGGGTCGACGACGTTCGAGGACGCGTCGTCGGCCGCGGCGGCCCGAACCGTCGCGGCCGACGACGACGTGATCGTGCCCGCTCCGGCGGCCGGTCCGGCCGGTCCGGCCGGTCCGGCCGTCTGGAGCGCGGGGTCGCCGCCGCGGACGGACGACCCGTGCGTTGCGGAGCCTGCCGGGGGCGGGACGGTCCCCGCGACCGGCACCGTGCCTCCAGGCAGGGTCGTCGCGACGGGCGGCAGCGCGCCGCCCGGGAGGAGCGGACCACTCGGCAGCACCGGCGTCGAACCGTCGACGACGCCGGGAAGACTGTCGACCGTCGAACCGACGCCGCCGAGCGTGTCGTCCACGATGCCGGTCACCGGACCGGTGACGGTGCCGAGGGTGTCGTCGCCGACCACCGGACCGACGACGGGCAGGCCGCCGACGAGGTGGTCGAGCTCGTCGACGAGACCCGTCACCGGACGTGTCGTCGCGAGGTCGTGCACGGTTCCCGTGACGGGGCGCAGCACGGCGGCGACGCTGCCGGTGAGCGGCCGGGAGGCAGTGCTCGCCTCGGTCGCGGACCCGGACGAGACGGAGGGTGCGGACGCGCTTCCGGAGGGCGCCGACACGGACGGCACCGGTGCTGCCGGGGCGGGAGCGGCGGGGCTGGTAGCGGCCGGCGCTGGCGCGGCCGGTGTCGGTGCATGGGTTGCCGGTGCGGGCGCAGCCGGAGCCGGAGCCGGAGCCGATTGTTGCGGCGCCGGCGCAGGCGCCGGCGCGGGGCGGACCGGAGCGGGGGGCGTCGGGGCGACGGCCGTGCGGACCGGTTCGACGACCTCGCCGACGACCGTCCCGACGCCGCTCGAGACCCCGTGCAGGGTCGTGCCGAGCCCGTCGGTGACGCCGCCCAGCAGGCCTCCGCGGTCTGCGGACGAGGTGTTCGTCGCCGGCGCGGCGGTCGACGCCGAAGCGGAGCGCACGCCGAAGACGAGGGTGAGCAGCACGAGGGCAGCAGCGATCCCGACGCCCAGCAGGACGTACCGGATCAGCGCGCTGAGGGGTGCACGCATCGCCTGGTCCATGCGCTCACCTCCTGATCTCGGCTGCGCACGTAGAGTGGTTGGCCGGTACGGTACGCCCGTCCGCCCGATTCCGCATCCGGTTTCGTGGGAAAACGTCAGGAAAGGCCGGAATTGACCCCGATCTTCAGTGCTCCCTCCCGCAACCTCGACCCGGTGACGCTGCACGAGATCCTCCGGCTCCGGCAGGACGTGTTCGTCGTCGAGCAGGAGTGCGCGTACCCCGACATCGACGGGCGGGACATGGAGCCGGGAACCGTCCAGTTCTGGGCCGGACGAGGATCGGTCGACGCGACGGTGCGGCTGCTCCGCGAGCCGGACGGGAGCGAGCGGATCGGACGCGTGGCCACGGCGCGGCACGCGCGCGGGCAGGGTCTCGCCGGGCGACTCATGGAGTCCGCGATCGCCGAGGCACGCGCGTCGCGGATCCTGCTCGGCGCCCAGGCGCACCTCGAGGAGTGGTACGGCCGGTTCGGCTTCGTCCGGGACGGCGAGGGCTACCTCGAGGACCGCATCCCGCACGTCCCGATGGTGCTCGTGCGCTGAGCGCGGCGCTGTGGGGTGCGCCACGACACCGCGGCCACGGACCGGTCAGGCGCGCCAGCGACGGAGTTCGTCGAACGAGCGCCCCTGGTGCGTCCGGTCCGCGACGAGCCGCTCGAAGACGATGTTCGTCTGCGTCGTCGCCACTGACGGGTCGCCGCTCAACTCGTCCGCCAGGAAGTCCCGGAGCTG
>NZ_BACW01000373.1:0-8757 GCF_000333315.1 Curtobacterium sp. B8 | reverse complement strand
GCACCGACGCGTGAAGGCCGCCACCCCGGGAGGGTGGCGGCCTTCGTCGTCGGTGCCCCCGGCAGGAATCGAACCCGCGACACGGAGGGTAGAAACCACCTGCTCTATCCACTGAGCTACGGAGGCGGACGGCGACGATTCTAGACCGCGGGGCGTGCCAGTCGCTCGACGAACGCGTCGACCTCGTGCTGCGACCGGAGGTGGACGATGCGCAGGTGCGGGGCGGACCGTTCCAGCGCCGGTACCTGCTCCCGCATCGCGTTGCGGGTCGAGATCCCCCACCGCAGGATGTGCCCGCGGTCCGTGAAGAACGTCCACAGCGGCGGCTCGACGTTCCCGTTCCACAGCTCCTCCCGACCGAGTCGCCGTCGGAGGGTCCGTCGCAGCAGTCGCCGGAGCATCACCCGGGTCGGCAGGTCCACCCACACCAGGGTGTCCGCCCGCTCGGCGAGCATCGGCCGGACCGGGCCGTACAGCCACTCGGTGATCCACGAGTCCTCGCGGGTGAAGCGGTCGACGTCCTCGACGAACGTCGGCCGCGGCTCCCACCCGGGCCCGTGGAAGAGGGCGTCGATCTCGGTGTGCCGGACCCCGAGGACCTCCGCGATCCGCCGGGCGGTGGTCGTCTTCCCGACGCCGGACACCCCGGCCACGAGGACCCGACGCGGAGCGGGGTCGAGGAGGTCGTCGACGGAGAGCACCGGACGACCCTAGCCGCCCGTCGTGCGCCACCCGGCACTTCCTGTGCACTTCCACTGGTGGCTCCCTCGTGTTCGCCTCCGCGACACCGGCTCTCCGTAGCTTCCGGCACATGAGCTCCCTCGGCCGAGTCCTCGCCGTCGTGCCCGCACGTGCCGGCTCGAAGGGCATCCCCGGCAAGAACCTCCGCACCGTCGGCGGTCGGAGCCTCGTCGCGCGCGCCGTCGCGGCCGCGGTCGCTGCACGGTCGATCGACTCCGTCGTGGTGTCGACCGACGGCCCGGACATCGCCGACGAAGCCCGGGCGGCCGGGGCCCGTGTCCTCCACCGTCCCGCTGACCTCTCCGGGGACACGGCGTCGAGCGAGTCGGCGCTGCTGCACGTCCTCGACGTGCTCGAGCAGATCCACGACGAGGTCCCCGAAGTCCTGGTGTTCCTGCAGGCGACCTCACCCTTCACCGACCCGGCGGACCTCGACGCCGCCGTCGACCGGGTCCTGTCCGGCGCCGCGGACTCGGTCTTCGCCGCTGCTCCGTCGCACGCCTTCCTCTGGCGGGTCGACGCGGACGGCCGAGCTGTGGCCGTGAACCACGACGCCGCCGTGCGACCTCGCCGCCAGGACCGCGTACCGGAGTTCCGGGAGACCGGCGCCTTCTACGTCCTCCGGGTCGACGGCCTCCGCCAGCACCAGCACCGTTTCTTCGGCCGCACCGAGCTCGCAGTGGTCGACGCGGCGACGGCCGTGGACATCGACGACGCCACGGACCTGGCGACCGCCGAGGCGCTGAGCCGCGCGCTCCCCGCCACCGGCGCCAGCGCGCTCCCCGCCACCGGCGCCCCGGCCGACCACGCCGCGGAACACCGGTCCCCGACCCCCGTCCCAGCACCGAACGGAGCACCATGACCGTCAGCATCGGCACGTCCACGATCGGCGCGGGCCACCCCGCGTACCTCATCGGCGAGATCGGCCTGAACCACAACGGCGACGTCGACATCGCGAAGCGCCTCATCGACGTGGCGGCGGACGCCGGCCTGCAGGCCGTGAAGTTCCAGAAGCGCACGCCCGAGATCTCCACGCCCGAGCACATGAAGCAGATGCCCCGGTCGACGCCGTGGGGCGACATGACGTACCTCGAGTACCGCTACCGGGTCGAGTTCGACCGGGAGCAGTACATCGAGATCGGCGACCACGCCACGCTGCGCGGTCTCGACTGGTTCGCATCCCCGTGGGACGTCCCGTCGGTCGACTTCCTGGAGGACCTGAACGTCGTCGCGTACAAGGTCGCGTCGGCGTCCGTGACCGACCTCGAGCTCCTGTCCGCCGTCGCGGCGACGGGCAAGCCGGTCATCCTGTCGACCGGCATGTCCACCCTCGAGCAGATCGACCGGGCCGTCGCCGCGCTCGGCACCGAGCGCCTCGTGCTCATGCACGCCACCTCGACGTACCCGCTGCCCCCGGAGGAGGCGAACCTCCGCATGATCGACACCCTCGCGCAGCGCTACTCGGGCGTGCCGGTCGGGTACTCCGGCCACGAGCCAGGCCTCCAGATCTCGATCGCTTCGGTCGCGCTCGGAGCCACGGCGGTGGAGCGCCACATCACGCTCGACCGCACCATGTGGGGCTCCGACCACGCGGCCTCGCTCGAGCCGCACGGCCTCGCGACGCTCGCCCGTGACGTCCGCATCATCGAGACCGCGCTCGGCGACGGCGTGAAGCGGGTCTTCCCCGGCGAGGAGGCGCCCCTCGCCAAGCTCCGCCGCGTGGTCGCGTGACGACGTCGGCGGACGCCTCGACGGTCGGCCTGGAGGCACGACCCGCCCCCGCGCCGCCGACCCGCGTCCGTCGCGTGGTCGGGCTGGTCGACACCGACTCGTTCGCGAAGTGGGGTGCGCACCTGCTCGCGAGCAGCCCCGAGGGCTGGGACCTCGAACTCGTGACGGTCACGACCCCGCGGTCTGCGAGCACCGGGCAGCTGCGCTCGGCCTTCCGCGGTCTCGACGGCCGGCTGGCCGGCGCCGCCGCCCAGCCGCCGGCCACGACCACGGTGGACGCGATCGTCGACCAGCTCCGTGCCGACCCGCCGGACGCCGTACTCGTCTCGCTCATCGGCCCGGTGGCGGAGCTCGTGATCGACCAGGTCCACCGGCGGGTGCCGAACCGGCCGGTGCTCGTCACGGGACTGCCGGGCATCTCGTTCCCGGCGAAGTGGAAGGGCATCTTCTTCCGCGCCCGCGCCGACCTCTTCGTCCTGCACAGCCACCGCGAGGTCCGTGCGTACGAGGAACTCTCCCGTGCCGGCGGCCTCGAACCCGCCTTCGCGCTGGCCACCCTCCCCTTCGCGCGGCCGGCGCGCCCCGGACAGGTCCGTCCCACGGCGAACGGGGCGACGCGGGACGCCGTCGTCTTCGCCGCGCAGCCGAGCGTGCCGACAGACCCCGCGGATCGTGCCCGGATCGTGCACTGGCTCGCGGACACCGCCCGGGCGCACCCGGAGTGGCGCGTGGTGATCAAGACACGGGCGGCTGCCGGTGAGCACCAGACGCACCGTGAGCAGTACCCGTACCCGGACCTCGTGCCGTCGGACGCCCCGTCGAACCTCGTCGTGGAGACGGGTCCGATGGCCGAGCACCTCGCGCGCGCCGTGGCACTGGTCACGGTGAGCTCGACGGCCGTCCTCGAAGCGGTGAGCGCGGGCGTGCCGGCCCTCACCATGACGGACTTCGGGGTCGCGCCGCAGCTCATCAACGAGGTCTTCGTGGGCAGCGGCCTCCCCGGTGACGCGTCGGACCTCGTCGCCGGGCGGTTCCGGACCGTGCGCCCGGAGTGGCTGCGCGACAACTACTTCCACCCAGCTGCGGAGGACGACTGGGCAGCACGGGTGGAGGAGCTCATGCGCCAGCGCGATGCCGGCACCCTGACGGACCGGCCGGCCGCACGTCGGAGCCGCGGCGGCGCACTGCGACGCGCCTGGGAGCGCAAGACGGCGCTCGGTCGGGACGACCGTTCGGTGCTCGGGCTCGTGGCACTCGTGATCGGAACGCCCGTCCGCCGGACGAAACAGCTCGTCAGGAAGGTGATCCGTGCCTCCAGGCCGACCCCGCCGACCGCCGGGCTAGAGGGCCTTCGCGACGGCGACCAGCAGTTGGTCGCGCGTCGGGACGCCGGCTGAGCGGAACACCTCGGCACCGTCGTCGCGCCGCACGATGATCGTGGGCGTCGACCGGATGCCGAGGTGTTCGGCGTCGTCGGGGTGGACCGCGACGTCCCGTTCCGCGACCGTCAGGCCGGGCACGAGCGCCGCCGCGTCGGCGGCGACACGTCGGGCTGCGCCGCACGGGGCGCAGAACGCGGAGGTCCAGAGGTCGAGTCGCACGGCGGGGACAACGCCGCGCGTCGCCGGTCTACTCCCGGTCGAACTCGCCGGAGCGGTCACCGCGCTCTTGCAGGTCGTCGACGGGGTCGGAGTCCTGGGGGTCGAAGGTGTACTCGGCCGAGGTCTGGTCGAGCACCTGGCGGGCCTTGGTGAGGCGGTAGGCGAAGGCCGTCTGCAGCCCCTCGACGTCGGCGTACACGGTGATCTCGTCGTCCAGCGCGTCGCTCGTCGCGGTGCGGGTGTCGGTCGTGCCGTCGAACGGGCCGCCGTGGAAGATCGCGGTGTACTCGGCGCCCTCGGAGATCGTGATGTCACTCATGCGTCCCTTCTACCAGGACCCACCTGTTGACTGATCCATAGCAGTGCTATATAGTTCTGCTATGGAAACATCCCGTGAGCAGACGGTCGAGACGCTCCTGGTCTCCGTCAACCGCCTGATCCGCGCCGCGGTCCGCGAGACCGGCAACACGACCTCGCCCGCGGTGTGGCGGACGCTCGGCATCCTCGAGACCGACCAGCCGCTCCGCCTCGGCGAGCTCGCCACCGCGTCCCGGGTCGCCCAGCCCACGATGACGAGACTCGTCGCCAGCATGCTCGACGACGGCCTCGTGTCGCGGACGGTCGACCCCGACGACTCCCGCGGGCAGCTGATCACCATCACCGACGCCGGCCGCGACCGCCTCGTCGCCTGGCGCGCCACGCTCACCCGCACCGTCGGCCCGCTCTTCGCCGACCTCACCGACGACGAGTGGGATGCACTCCACGAAGCCGCCGCCATCATCGCCGCCCGCAGCGCCACCACCACACGAACGGAGATCACCGCGTGAACGCCCACGCCCCCGCCGCCTCCGGCAGCATCCTCAAGCAGTCCTCCGCGGTCTGGGCCATCGCCTTCGCCTGCGTCGTCGCCTTCATGGGCATCGGCCTCGTCGACCCGATCCTCCCCGCGATCGCGTCGTCCCTCAAGGCGACCGCCGCGCAGACGGAGCTGCTCTTCACGAGCTACCTGGCGGTGACCGGCGTCGCGATGTTCTTCACCAGCTGGGTGTCGAGCCGCATCGGACCGAAGAACACGCTGCTCATCGGCCTCGCGCTCATCGTGCTCTTCTCCGTCCTCGCCGCGACCTCGAACAGCGTGTGGAGCATCATCGACTTCCGCGCCGGCTGGGGCCTCGGCAACGCGCTCTTCATCTCCACCGCACTCGCGACCATCGTCGGAGCGGCCTCGGGCGGCACCGCGTCCGCGATCATCCTCTACGAGGCGGCGCTCGGGCTCGGCATCGCGATCGGCCCGCTGGTCGGCGGACTGCTCGGGAACGTGAGCTGGCGAGGACCCTTCTTCGGCGTCACCACCCTCATGGCCATCGCGTTCATCGCGATCGTGACGCTGCTGAAGACCTCCGGGCTCGAGAAGCCCACCCCGACGAAGCTCTCCGCTCCGTTCCGCGCGCTCGGTCGACCCGCTCTGGCCGCCCTCGCCGTCACCGCGCTGTTCTACAACATCGGCTTCTTCGTCCTGCTGGCGTACACGCCCTTCCCGCTCGGGTTCGGCGCACTCGGCATCGGCTTCACCTTCTTCGGGTGGGGCGTCGGCCTCGCGATCACCTCGGTCTGGGTCGCACCGATGCTCACCGCACGGCTCCGACGCACCACCGTGCTCAAGATCGCACTCCCCCTGCTCGCGCTCGACCTCTTCGCCGCGGCCGTGGTCGTGTCGTCGCAGGTCGGGCTCATCATCTGCGTCATCGTCGGCGGGCTCGTGCTCGGCGTCCTGAACACGGTGCTCACCGAGTGCGTGATGGAGGCGACCGACCTCCCGCGTTCCGTGGCGTCGAGCGCCTACTCCGCCGTGCGCTTCATCGGCGGCGCCATCGCCCCGCCCGTCGCGACGCTGCTGGCCGACGAGTTCGCACCCTCCGCCGCGTACGTCTTCGCCGGGGCCTCCGTCGCGGTCGCCTTCGTGGTCGTGGTCCTCACGACCCGGGTACTGGCCCGGGTCGACGACGGACCCGAGTCGGCACCGGTCGAGGCCGAGGCCGTCACCGCCGGCGAGATGGTCTGACACACCGCCCCGCCCTCCGGCGCGACAACTGCGACGGCCCCGCCACCCCGTGTGGCGGGGCCGTTCGTGCACGGGAATAGGATCGGGGACATGGCCACTGCGAACGACCGCCTCGTCTGGATCGACTGCGAGATGACCGGGCTCGACCTCGCGGTCGACGAACTCGTCGAGGTGGCCGTGGTGATCACCGACTTCGACCTCGTCCCCGTGCACCCCGGGTTCGACATCGTCATCAAGCCGGACCAGTCCGCGCTCGACAACATGAACGAGTTCGTGACGAACATGCACACGACCTCGGGCCTGCTCGAGGAGATTCCGCACGGCGTGAGCCTGGCGGACGCCGAGTACCAGGTGCTCGAGTACATCCTCGCCCACGTCCCGAGCGAGGGGTCCGCTCCCCTGGCCGGCAACACGATCGGCACGGACCGCGCCTTCCTCGCGAAGTACATGCCGCGGGTCGACAACCACCTCCACTACCGCAGCGTCGACGTGTCGAGCATCAAGGAGCTCTGCCGGCGCTGGTTCCCGCGCGTGTACTTCAACGCGCCGGAGAAGCACGGCGGCCACCGTGCCCTCGCCGACATCCTCGAGTCGATCCGCGAACTCGAGTACTACCGCCGCGCCGGGTTCGTCGCCGAACCGGGGCCCTCGACCGAGGACGTCCGTGCCGTCCAGGCCGAGGTCGTGGCGACGTGGGAACCCCGGCTCGCCCAGTCCGCCGAGTGACGACACGCGTGGTCGGACCGGGGCCGCGCATGTACTACTATTGAGTGGTCGCGCCGGTCAGCCGGTGTGGACGTGGTGGGTATAGCTCAGTTGGTAGAGCGCCTGGTTGTGGTCTAGGAGGTCGCGGGTTCGAGACCCGTTACTCACCCCACGTGGAAGAGCCCCGGTCGTGTGACCGGGGCTCTTCGCACGTCCGGGCTGCTCCGCCGTTGCGCTTCGCCGCTCCTCCGGTCAGGTCCGTGGCGGGCGTCGTCACCCCGACGAGTGGCCGGTGCTCCGCGCTCGGTCCGATCACGGTCGATGCATCCGAAATGTGGAGTATTGACGTTCGTATCCAGGTGAGCCGTATGCTCGCCGGGTGTTGCGAGCAGGACATCACTGACGAGACATCCAGGGCCTCCGTGGTCTCGCCGTGGCGGCGGTGGTCCTCGACCACGCGTTCGGCTGGCCGAGCGGCGGATTCCTCGGCGTGGACGCGTTCTTCGTCGTCTCCGGCTTCGTGGTGACGGCGTCGCTGCTGCGGGAGCGTCGGGTGCAGGGCACGATCGAGCTCCGACGGTTCGCCGTCCGGCGCCTCCGGCGACTCACGCCGTCCGCGCTCCTGGTGCTCGCGGTGTCCGTCCTGGCGTCGATCGCGCTCCTCCCGGCTCCCCGTGCGCTCATCGCGGTCACGGACGCCGGGTGGGCAGCGGTCGGTCTGGCGAACTGGCGCTTCGCCGCTGCTGGAACGGACTACTTCGCCCGGGGCGATGCGCCGTCGCCCCTGCAGCACTACTGGTCGCTCGGAGTCGAGGAACAGTTCTACGTCGTGCTGCCCGTCGCGCTCGTGCTCCTGCTCGGAGCGGCTCCTGGACTCGGCCGCCTGCGGCGCACGGGGGTCGTCCTCGGGCTCGGATCGGTGGTGTCCCTCGGTTGGGCCGTCGTCGCGTCCGCGACGGACCCCTCGCCCGCGTACTTCTCGACGACGACTCGGGCATGGGAGCTCGGGCTGGGGGCGGTGATCGCGGTCCTGACGGTCCGCCCGATCAGGACGCCGGTGTGGGCAGCCCAGACCGCATCCGGTGTCGGTCTGCTGCTGCTCCTCGCGTCACTCGTCCTCGGGCGGAGTTCCGACGGCGTCCCCGCGCCACTCTCCCTCGCCCCGACGGTCGGCGTCGGACTGCTCCTGCTCTCCGGCACGAGTCGCTCGACCGTCACCGGTCGGTTGCTGAGCAGCGCCCCACTCGTCGGTCTCGGCACGATCAGCTACTCCCTGTACCTGTGGCACTGGCCACTCATCGTGTTCCTGCCGCTGGTCGCACCTGTGCCGGCGGTCGCGACCGTGGCGCTGTCCGTCGCGCTGTCGGCGGTCTCCTACGTGCTCATCGAGCGTCGATTCCGTCAGCCCCGCCCAGGTCCCCCCGGCGCGGCCGAGCTCCGGCACGAACGGTTCGCGACGCTCGCCGGGGTCGTCGTCGTCGCGATCGTGCTCACGGCTGTCGCGGCGGACCGAACCGCTCCGACGCCCGGCTCGGTGTCAGCGCTCACGAGTGGCGCGACAGCGGATGGCGACACCGACGGCGCCGGCGACGGCGACGGCGACGAGCCGACGGTCCTGTCGGAGCGGACGCGAGCGATCCAGACCGCCCTGGCAGCGCGGCGCTGGCCCGACCGACTCACCCCGTCCGTCGAAGCCGTCTCCACACCGCGGTACGCGGAGTCCCTCACCACCGACCCTGCCTGGGAGGACACCCTCAGCTGCTCTCGGCCGGACACCGACTCCACGCGCGACGGCACCTGCACGTGGGGCGCCCCGGACGGCGACTCGGTGGTCCTCGTCGGCGACTCGACCGGGGCCTACGCGGCGCCAGCCTGGCGGACACTCGCTGAGGACGGCAGCCGCTTCAGGGTCCGCAA
>NZ_BACW01000374.1:0-4333 GCF_000333315.1 Curtobacterium sp. B8 | reverse complement strand
CCGCCGCGTCGATCTCCTCCTGCAGCGTGCCCATCTCGGCGAGGAGCGCGTCGAAGTTCGCGTCGGGCTCGGCCATGAGCGCGGAGATCTCGTTGAAGCGGACCACCTGCCGTGGGATCTCGCCGACGCCCTGCTGGACGTTCTCGAGGACGGTCTTGTCCTCGTCGAGCTCGGGCTCCTGCATGAGGATGCCGACGGTGAAGCCCGGGGTCAGCTTCGCCTCGCCGTTGGACGGCTGGTCGAGACCCGCCATGATCTTCAGGATCGTCGACTTGCCCGCACCGTTCGGTCCGACGACGCCGATCTTCGCGCCGGGGAGGAACGACATCGTGACGTCGTCGAGGATCAGCTTGTCGCCGACCGACTTGCGGGCGCGGACCATCTGGTAGATGTACTCAGCCATATCGCGGTCAAGTGTAGTGACCCGGACGGCACATCGCGCGGCCGCGGTGCCGTCGCCGGAAGACGCACCTGCCCGTTCGGGGGCTGACAAGTGTCGGTGGGGCGACGTACGGTACCTGCATCACTCGCCGGCGGGACCCGAAACCACCAGCTCGGCCTCGATCAGGACCAGGACCAGGACCACATGGCGAACAACCGACTCCGTCGTCTCATGCTGCCCATCATCGGGGCTCTCGCACTCGGGATCGCGGTGACGATCCCCGCTGCGCCCGCATCCGCGCTCAGCGTCCCGTCCGGCACGCCCTACATGACGTACACGGCGAACATCAGCGCCAAGGGCACCGGCACCGGCTACTCGTCGTACATCAACGTCCACGACGCCCACAACAACGCGTTCTCGTTCGGCATCCAGTCCGACTCCGGGTCGCCCCAGAGCAAGGGCAAGCCCCGCTACATCTGGGAGCGCGTGCAGAACGGCAAGTTCACCTACGGCTACCTGAACGCCGCGACGAACAACCTCACGCCCGTCGGGCTGCGCTGGTGGAAGAACGACGTCGCCGCGATCAGCGTCAACCACAAGACGATCGGCACCGTCAACGTGCACCTCGAACCGCGACTGTTCTTCAACGCCGAGGCGAACGCGCGCCTGAACGGCGACACCGTGCACTCCACCGTGCAGAACGTCCGGATCGACGTCGGCACCGCCACGGGTCGGATCGGGCTCAACGGCTCGTGGAACAACAGCTTCTCGTTCCACGGGTTGAAGGCGACGCAGACCAAGGCCGGCGTGCAGGGTGCCAGCTTCTCGATCGACGGCCGGGTGTCCGGGTTGGCGAGCGGCCACAACTGGGACACCGACCAGGTGTCGGGGATCGCGATGATCGCCCAGAAGTGGAACGGTCGCTGACCACCGACCGCTGACTGCGGACGCACCGCCGACCGGAGCGCCGGCCGCCCTCGGGTGGTCGGCGCTCCGTCGTCCGGCGGTGGCGCTCCGACGTCCGGCGGCGGCGCTCCGTCGGACGTCGGCGGCGCTCCGTCGGCCGCCGGGTCAGGCGGCTTCCGCGTCCCCGTCCTCCGCTCCGAAGGGGCGATCGAGGCCGAGGGCCGCGGGCAGCCCGTGCTGATCAGCGTCACTGAGTCCGGTCGCGTCACCCACGCCGAAGACACCCGACGGGTGCTCCTCGCCGAGGATCGCCGCGGTGTGGCGGTCTGCCTCGGCGGCATCGGGCAACGGCTCGTCGTCCGGCACGTCATCGCCAGGTCCGGCACCGGGTCCGTCGTCGGGGGCGTCGTCGGGACCGGGCAGGTGCACACCGTGCAGGTGCGCGCCGCCGACCTCCCCCGTCCGTGGATCGACCCGGGTGCTGTCCACCGGCGTCACGGCCGTCTCGTTCGCCTGCCGTGGCACGCGGATCCAGTTGCTGATGCCCCACGCGAGGTCGTGCCCGATGCCCTCGGCGTCCACCTCGACCGAGGTGCCGCCACGCCCGTCGCGCTCCCACGTGCGGATCCGCACCCGCCCGGTGACGACGATGCGGTCGCCCTTCTTCAGTGACTTGTGGACGTTGGCCGCGAGTGATCGGAAGGCCGTCACCGTGAACCAGTTGGTCGCGCCGTTGGTCCACGTCGAGGTGGCGCGGTCGAAGCGCCGTGACGGCGAGGCGAGCCGGAGGCTGGTGATGGCGATGCCCGTGTCGGTGACGAGGTGCCGGGGTTCGGTGGCGACGATGCCGCAGATCGTGATCGTGTCGTTCATGCTCCGATCGTGACGAGGCCCGGGCCGCGTCGGCGGCCCGGGCCTCGATCTGTGGATCACCACTCCGACGGCGCGACCTGTGCAGGAGAAGTGCCCCGTGCCTCCAGGCCGGGGTCAGTGCGCGCGGAACTCCGGTCGGTCCGCGTGCGGACCCATCGCCGCGTGCACCGCGCTCTTCGCGGAGCCGAGCGACGGGAAGACCCCGCCCGTGCTGCGGCGTCCGAAGAGCTCGACGTGGAACCCGTCCGGAGCGCGGTGGATGCTGCCCACCGCGCCGGCGGGACCGACCGCGACCCAGGTCCCCGCGGCACTCGTCGTCGAGTCTCCGGTCCTGTTCGTCGTCGTGCTGTTCGTCTTCGTGTCGTTCGTCATCGTTCGACCACCTCCTCGTGGCCCCGACGCCCGTGGCTAGGACGCCAGGATGTACTGACTGTAGGCCTTGCGGACCTTGTTCACCTTCGGCAGCGCGACCGCGAGGCAGTAGCCCTGACCGGGGTTCTTCGCGAAGAAGTCCTGGTGGTACTCCTCCGCCCGGTGGAACGTCGTGAGCGGCTCGATCGTGGTCACGATCCCACCGTCCCAGATGTCCGCCGCACGCTCGATCGCCCGCTCGAACAGCGCACGTTGCTCGTCGTCGGCCGGGAACATCGCGGACCGGTACTGCGTGCCGACGTCGGCGCCCTGACGGTTCAGCTGGCGCGGGTCGTGCAGCGTGAAGAACACGTCGAGGACGACGTCCGCCGGGATCACCGACTCGTCGAAGGTCACCGCGACCGCCTCGGCATGCCCGGTCGTCCCCGTGCACACGAGTTCGTAGGTCGGGTCCTGGGTGGTGCCGCCGATGTAGCCGGACACCACGTCCTGCACGCCCTGCAGGGTGCGGTACACCGCGTCGAGGCACCAGAAGCAACCACCTGCGAGCACGAACGTCGTCATGCGCCCACGCTACCGCGCCGTCCTCCACGTGCGCGGAGGGCGTCCGACGCCGAGGCGCGGGGCGCGGATCTCGGGGTACGCGTCGTCCACACCGCCGCAGTGTGCGGACGTCGTCCCCAGGAGGCATCCGTCGCCCTCGGCGTGTCGGTGGTCGCCCGTAGCGTCGGAGGCACGAACCACGGACCCATCGAGCACACACCAGGAGGACACCATGCACACCACGACGACCGAACCGGCGTTCCGGCTCCGCACGTCCTCCGTCGCCCGCAGCCGGGGCGACCTCCGCATCCTCGACGTCCGCGACGACCTCAGCCGGGTCACCCGCGCCAACGGCGAGATCGTCGGATACGTGGACCGCGTCGACGTCGCGGGCGGCACCGCGTACCGCGCTCGGCGCTACATCCCGACCGAGCGGCGGTTCGTCGAGTTCCCGGACGTCTGGTCCGCTGACGACGCGGTCGACTGCCTGCGCTGGGGCTGACGCCCGAGGTGTCAGGAAGGCGTCGGCGCGCCGCAGGTCGTCCCTCGCGACGACCCTCGCGTCACTTCTCCCAGCACCCCCCGGCGTCGCCCGGCGTCGCCCAGCGTGGGCGGATGCACGGATCGCCGGACAGCCTCCCCGCCGTCCGCGCGCACCCTGGGTACGGTTCGCGCATGGACTGGTGGAACGAGCTGACGGACTGGACCGCGTCGGACACGGGGTGGCGGCTGCTCTCGGGCGCGATCATCCCCTTCGTCGCCATCGTGGTGGCCGGCATCGTCGCCGCGCTCATCGGCCGCGGCGCGACCAAGCGCGTGGTCGCCCTGCAGGAGCGTGAGGCGAAGAACGCCGCCGTCGCCGCGATCATCTCCGCGGCGCGGAAGGCCGCGACGTGGGGCTCGCTCGGACACGAGGAGCGCGCCTACGCCGACCACCTCGCCGAGGACGCCGACGTGCGGCTCCGCCTCCTGCCGGTGTCGGGCGCCCCGCTCGCGGCGAACTGGGCCCAGCACGAGATCGCCGACATCAAGAAGAACTCGTCGACGTTCTCCTTCCAGGCCGACCAGTCCCTCGCCGAGTTCCGCGACCGTCTGCTCGAGTGGCAGGCACGCCCGAACCGCGCCCGCAAGCTGTTCAAGAGCGACCTCGAGCGCTGGAAGTTCGAGTCGCCCGATCCCGACGCTGACCTGGTCAAGCGCCAGCAGGACTGGAACGCCGACCAGGTGTCGAACCGCCAGGCCGAGACGCCGCAGCCC
>NZ_BACW01000375.1:0-2818 GCF_000333315.1 Curtobacterium sp. B8 | reverse complement strand
GCCCGCACCTACGGCCGCAACAGCACCTTGATCGCGCGACGCTCGTCCATCGCCCGGTAGGCCTCCGCGGTCTCGTCGAGCGGCAGCTCGAGGTCGAACACACGCCCGGGGTCGATCGCGCCCGAGAGCACGTCCGGCAGCAGCTCGGGGATGTACTTTCCGCGCCGGGGCCATGCCACCGGCGATCGAGATGTTCGTGTCGAAGAGGTAGCGCGTCCCGATCGTCGGCACGCCGTGCGGCACCCCGACGAACCCGAGCGCCCCACCAGGACGCACCGAGTGCAGCGCCTGGTCCATGCTCTCCTCGGTGCCGACGGCCTCGACCGCCGAGTCCGCCAGGTCGCCGCCGAGCAGCTCCCGGATGGCCGCGACGCCCTCGGCTCCGCGCTCGGCCACGATGTCCGTCGCGCCGAACTCGCGGGCCAGGGCCTGGCGGTCCGCGTGGCGGCTCATCGCGATGATCCGCTCCGCACCGAGGCGCTTCGAGGCCAGCACCGCCGACAGCCCGACGGCGCCGTCGCCGACCACGACGACGGTGCGCCCGGGGCCGACCTGCGCCGACACCGCTGCGTGGTGCCCGGTTGAGAAGACGTCGGAGAGGGTGAGCAGCGACGGCACGAGGGCCGGGTCGACCGGGCCCGGGACCTTGACGAGCGTCGCCGAGGCGTCCGGGATGCGGACGTACTCCGCCTGCGCGCCGCCGACCGGGTGGCCGTAGGCGTCGTTGCCGCCGAAGCCGGAGAGGTGGTCGCACCCGGTGGTCATGCCGTGACGGCAGGCCTGGCAGGTGCCGTCGTTCATCGTGAAGGGGGAGATGACGAAGTCGCCCTCCTCCAGGTCGGTCACGTCGTCGCCGACCGCGACGACGGTGCCGACGAGCTCGTGGCCGATCGGGCGCGGGCGCTTCGTCTCGGTCACCCCGCGGTAGGGCCAGAGGTCGGACCCGCAGACGCAGGCCGCGACGACCCGCACGACGACGTCGTCCGGGGTGATGATGGTCGGCTGGTCGCGGTCCTCGACACGGATGTCCTCGGGGGCGTGGATGATCGCTGCGCGCACGGTGTGCCTCTTCCGTCGGGTGGATGTGGGGTGATCGGCCGGTCGACGTCGTCCGGGGCCGCATCGACACTACGCTCCTGCGGGTGGACGACGACCGGTACGGCAACGACGTCCTCTCGGGCGACTGGCGCTCGCGGGGCGTGAAGAAGGTGCGGCAGGTGCCGCTCGAGCGCGACATGGTCCTGGAGGACCCGGCGACGGGCTGGGCCGGGGCCGTCGTGCGGCTCGAGGCGGGCAACGTCGAGCTCGAGGACTGGAAGGGCCGCACCCGCTCGTTCCCGTTCACGGGGCAGTTCCTGCTGGAGGGTGAGCTCGTCACGCTCGGACGGCCGCAGGCGCCGGTCGGGCGCCGGGCGAGCGGCGGGACCGGTGCGGCTGGGCGGTCTGCCGCGGCTGCAACCATGGCCGGGAGGCCCGGTGCGGCCCCGGCGGTCCGGCACGCGTCCGACGGCGGTCGCCTCCGCACCGCGTCCGGTTCGTTCGCGGTCGAGCAGCAACGCGCGCGAGTGGCGCTGCCGTCGCGGATCATGGTCGAGGGCAAGCACGACGCCGAGCTCGTCGAGAAGGTCTGGGGGTCGGACCTCCGCGTCGAGGGCGTCGTCGTCGAGGAGCTCTCCGGCGTCGACAACCTCGCTTCGGTGCTGGACGAGTTCCAGCCGTCGCGCGATCGGCGGGTGGGTGTCCTCGTCGATCACCTCGTCCCGGGGTCGAAGGAGTCCCGGTTCGCATCCGCGGTCATGCAGGGCAAGTGGGGCGCCCACGTCCTCGTCGTCGGGCACCCGTTCGTCGACGTCTGGCAGTCGGTGAAGCCCGCGCGGCTCGGCCTCGAGGCGTGGCCGACGATCCCGCGCTCGATCGAGTGGAAGAAGGGCATCTGCCAGCACCTCGGGTGGCCGTACTCCGAGCAGGCCGACATCGCGCGTGCGTGGCAGCGGATCCTGGGGCAGGTGCGGACGTTCGCCGACCTCGAGCCGCAGCTGCTCGGCCGCGTCGAGGAGCTCATCGACTTCGTGACGGAGCCGCGGGCCTGACGACCTCGCACCCGGCGGGGCGGCGCCCGCCGTGGGGGCGGCGCGCGTCCCGTTACGGGAGCCGCCTCGGGGACGTGCGCCGTGCCTCCAGGCCGCTGCCTGCCGGGCGGAGCGTGCGAGGTTTCCCGCACGGTGCGAGCCGAACGACCTCGCACGGTGCGCGGGACCTCGCACCGTGCCGGGCGGTGGTCGCACCGTGCGAGGCGGCGCGCGTCCCGTTACGGGAGCCCGCCTCGGGGACGTGTGCCGTGCCTCCAGGCCGCTGCCTGCCGGGCGGAGCGTGCGAGGTTTCCCGCACGGTGCGAGCCGAACGACCTCGCACGGTGCGCGGGATCTCGCACCGTGCCGGGCGGTGGTCGCACCGTGCGTGGCGGCGCACCACGGGGCGGGAGTCGGCCCCGGCGGATCCGCGTCGCGTCGGTCCCTGCCGGCTCGGGCGCGTCGGCCTAGTCTTGGGGGATGGACGGCATCGACGGTCGCGTGCGCAGCGCCGTCGACGTGTGGCTGCGGTGGCTGCCGCGGTGGCAGATCGGCACCGCCCGCCCGCGAACGAGGATCTGCCGAAAGTGCACCGGTTCGCCGATCGCCCGCGCCGCGGGGTTCGGCCCCGACGTCCCGCACGCCGTCCAGCACGCACTGATCGGCCGGATCTCGACGATCATCGAGGACGCCGTCGACGACTACACGGCGAAGAACCTGCCCCTGCTGCAGCGGGAGCTCGAACGGGC
>NZ_BACW01000376.1:0-3741 GCF_000333315.1 Curtobacterium sp. B8 | reverse complement strand
ACTGGAAGTTCGCGAACCCGTGCTGGTAGAGCAGCTCGGTGTAGGTGAGCAGCGACGTGCCCGGGTACCCGAGCTGCGCGGCCGTCCCTCCGCCGATCGTCGCCTTCCCGGACGCGACCCCGGAGGCGACGGCCGCCTCCGTGAAGTACTGCAGCGCCGCGATCACCCCCGTCACGACCGCGAACCCGATCACCGGCGCGATCGTCGGCAGGGTGATGTGCCGGACCTGCTGCGGGCCGTTCGCGCCGTCGAGGGACGCGGCTTCGTACAGGTCGCGCGGGACGTCGAGGAGGGCTGCCAGGAAGATGATCATGATGTCGCCCATCACCCAGACGCCCATGATCACGAGCGACGGCTTCGACCACGCCGGGTCGTTGAACCACAGCGGGCCGTCGATGCCGAAGAACCGCAGGATCTGGTTCACCGGACCGGTTCCGGGGTTGAAGAGGAACACGAACGCGACGACACTCGCGACCGGTGGCACGAGGGCGGGCAGGTAGAACAGCGTCCGCCAGAACCCGGTGGCGGTCTTCGCCCGGCTGAGCAACCCTGCGACGAGCAGCGCGCACACGATGCGCACCGGCACCAGGATCACCACGAACCAGATCGTGTTGACCACCGCGGCACCGATCTGCGGGTCCTGCGTGAACAGGAAGCGGTAGTTCAGGAGCCCGACGAACTGCGGTTCCTGCAGCTGGTTGTACCGCGTGAACGAGTAGACGATCGATGCGACGAGCGGGTAGGCGAAGAAGATCACCAGGCCCGCCAAGGCCGGCGCAAGCATCGTCAGGGCGACGAGCCGACGTCGGGACTCGGCGGAGCGGCGCCGACGCGGTGGGCGCGCGGAGCCGGCCGCGGGGGTGGGAGCCGACCCCTTCGGGGAGGCGGGCCGGGAGGCGCGGGTGGGCCGCGCCTCCAGGCTGTCGGTTCCGGGGCTGGTGACGTCCGTCATCACGGACCCGCCAGCTGGTTCGCGTTGTCGATGTCCTGGTCGAGCTGCTGCAGCTTCTGGTCGAGGTTCCCGCCGTCCTCCTGGTACGCCTGCCAGAACTTCGTGAACGTGCCGATGTAGGCGGCACCGTCCGCCGTGCCGGGCGAGGTCATCGTGTCCGCGTTCCCCGCGACGTCGACGAAGGTCTTGTAGTTCTCGTCGACCTCCAGCTTCGGGGACTCGAGCGCCGAGGTGATCGTCGGGATGTTCTTCAGCCCGTTCGCCATCGTGACCTGCGCGTCGGTGTTCGTCGACAGGTACTTCAGCAGCGCCCAGGCGAGCTCGGGGTGCTCGGACCCCTTCGCGATGCCGGCGACGTTGCCCGCGATGTACGTCGAGCCGTAGTGGCCGAGGCCCGCCATCACCGGGGTGGGGGCGGTGCCGTAGTCGAGGTCGGGCTTCTGGTCCTTGATGAACGCGGTGCGGTACTCGCCGTCGATCTGCATCGCGACCTGGCCGGTCTGGAACGCGTTGTCGGCGGCGAACTCCTGCCCGAGGCCCGACGTGAACGCCTTGAGCTTGTCGTAGCCGATCTCGTCGACGAAGGCCTTCTGCCAGGTGATGAGCTTCTTCCACGCGGCGGACGTGCCGATCACGCTGTTGCCCTTGCTGTCGAGCCAGCGGCCGTCGATCATCGGTGCCCAGTGCTCGGGCGAGTTCTCGTAGAAGTCGATGAGCGGGTTGAAGCCGAGCTGCTTGATCGACCCGTCGGCGTTGTACGTCGTGAGCTGCAGCGCATCCGTCTTCAGCTCGTCGAGGGTCTTCGGCGGGCTCGTGATGCCGGCCTTGGCGAACGCCGCCTTGTTGTACATGAGCGCGCTGACGTCGGCCAACGCCGGGAGCGTGCAGCGCTTGCCCTTGTACGCGGTGTACCCACGGACGGCCTTCGGGATGTCCGACAGGTCGACCTTGTCCCGGTCGATGTACGGCGTGAGGTCACGGAACGCGCCCGACGAGCAGAAGCTCCCCACGATCGCCGTGGAGTACGACAGCCCGACGTCGATGTTCTGCCCCGACGAGATCGCCTTCTGGAGCTTCTCGTCGTCCTGGCCGGCGTGGATGTCGACCGTGACGCCGGGGTTGGCCTTCTCGAAGCCCGCGACGGCGCTCTTCACGACGCCGGCTTCGCGCCCGGTGAAGAAGTGCCACAGGGACACGGTGCCCTTGAGGTACTTCGGGGCCGACTCGTCGATGTTCTGGGCGCTCGACCCGGAACTGCAGCCGGCGATGACGAGCGCGCCGGTGGCGGCGACGGCGGTGGCGGTCACGATGCGCCGGAGCCTCGGACGGGTGAGTGACATGTGGGACTCGCTCTCTGCTCTCGCTCCGGTGGTCCGTCGCGGGGGTGACCGCGGTCGGCGGACCGCGGTCACCCCCGTTTCCGGGCACGCCGAAGAGCCCTGGGACAGGGCCGGGTGGTGGTGCCTCGAGTGGTGCGGGTGGAGGAAGTGGTGCTGGTCGGAGCACCTGCGCGGATCAGGTGCGCAGGTGCGGGTCGGGTGCGCTCGCCGGTTCGGGTGCATCCTCGTTGATGCGGTCGACCCGGTCGGCGAGTGCGGCGCGGACGACGTCGATGAGGACGTGGCGCGCGCCGTGGAGGACGGGGGTGTCGGGGACGCCGGGCGCGACGACGGCCGTGGACCAGCGGGTGCGGGTCCGGAGCCATGCCGTCACGGCGGCGGCCAGGGCGGGACCGCCCGCGATGCCGGTCGGGCCGTGCAGCACGACCGTCTCGGGATCGGCGACGGCCAGCGCGGGCAGCACGTTGTGCCCGATGCGCTCGCCGAGGGCGGTCGTGAAGGGGTGCTGTTCCGGCAGTCCGGGCAGCTGTGGGAGCACCTCGCGCCAGTCGGCCGCGGAGCCGTCCGGTGCCGTGATCCCGTGTTCGGCGGCCAGCGCAGCGATCGCGGACTCGGAGATGAGGTCCGCGATGATCGTGGCCGTCGGGTCGATGGCGCGTGCGTCGGCGGGCACGCCCAGGTAGCCGATCTCGCCCGCGGCGCCGGACGCGCCGGTGTGCAGGCGTCCGTCGAGGTCGAGCGCCATGCCGAGGCCCTCCGCCATCCAGAACAGGGCGAAGGAGCCGACGGTCCGGCCGGCGCCGATGTTCCGTTCGGCGATGGCGGCGAGGTTCGCGTCGTTCTCGACGACGACCCGGACCCCGAGCTCGGCGGAGAGGGTCGCCGCCACACGCTCCCGCGGCCAGCCCGGCAGGCCGTCGGTGAAGATGAGGGTGTCCGTCGTGTGGTCGACCGAGGCCTGCACGCCGACCGCGACGGCGGTGACGAGGTCGGGGTCGGTGCCCGCGGCCGTCGCGGCGCGGGTGATCGCTGCCGCGACGATGTCGGTGCCCGGACCACGGACCTCGTCCGGGGACATCGTGTGGGTCGCCACCGGGTAGGCGCGGCCGAGGGCGTCGACGACGGTGGAGCGGACGTCGACGAGCTGGACGTCGACGGCGACCGCGAGGTCCCGGTCGGTGATCGCCTCGTACACGGCGGCACTCGGGCCACGGCGACCGGCCTGCGCTTCGGTTCCGGCAGCCCGGATGAGGTCGGCCGACTCGAGACGGCGGATGATCTCGGCAGCGGTCGGCTTGCTGAGTCCGGTGCGTCCGGCGATCTCGTTGCGGGTGAGCGGTCCGTCGTCGAGGAGGAGCTCGAGCGCCGCGCGGTCGTTGAGCACGCGCAGCAGTCCGGGCTGTCCGGGGGTGCGTCCGCGAGTGCTCATGCCAGGACTGTAACGGACAA
>NZ_BACW01000377.1:0-1564 GCF_000333315.1 Curtobacterium sp. B8 | reverse complement strand
CGCTCGCTCCCGTCAGCGGAGCGCACGTGCACGCCGCGCTCCCACGTCAGGTGGTTCAGCCCGACGTGGTCGAGCCGGACCGCCTCCGGGGCGACGTCGAACTCACGGGCGAACCGGCGCTGGAAGCCGATCGCGACGTTGCAGAGCCCGACCGCGCGGTGCCCGGCCTCGAGGAGCGCACGGGTGACGATCCCCACCGGGTTCGTGAAGTCGACGATCCAGGCGTCGGGCTTCGCGTGCTCCCGGACGAGCTCGGCGTACTCGAGGACGACCGGGACCGTCCGGAGCGCCTTGGCGAAGCCGCCGGGGCCCGTGGTCTCCTGCCCGATGCAGCACGCCTCGTGCGGCCAGGTCTCGTCCTGCTGTCTGGCCGCCTGCCCGCCGATCCGGAGCTGGAACATCACGGCGTCGGCGTCCGACACCCCGGCGACCACGTCGTCCGTGACGTGCACCGTCCCCGGGTGCCCGGCGTGCGCGAACATCCGCTGTGCCACGCCGCCGACCAACCGACGGCGTTCCGGGTCCGGGTCGACGAGCCAGAGCTCGTCGATCGGCAGTTGGTCGCGAAGCCGGGCGAAGCCGTCCACGAGTTCGGGGGTGTAGGTGGATCCGCCACCGATGACTGCGAGTTTCACTGTGGTGCTATCCCTTCACGCCGGTGAGCGCGATGCCCTCGACGAATGCCTTCTGTGCGAAGAAGAAGATGACGACGACCGGGACCATGACGACGACGGTCATCGCCATCGTCATCGACCAGTCGGTGCCGTGCTGGCCGCGGAAGGTCGCGAGGCCGTACGCCACCGGCCACGCCGCCTGGTTCTCGGACGCGTAGAGCAGTGGTCCGTAGTAGTCGTTCCAGGAGTGGAAGAACATGAAGATCGCCGCGGATGCGATGCCCGGACGGGCCATCGGCACCACGACCCGCGCGAGCACGCCCCACTCGCTGCAGCCGTCCATCCGTGCCGCGTCCCCGTACTCCTTCGGGATCGTGAGGAAGAACTGGCGCAGCAGGAAGATGCTGAACGCGTCGCCGAGCAGGTTTGGCAGGATCAGGGGCCACAGCGTGCCGGTGAGGTGCAGCTCGGACCACATGACGTACACCGGCACCGCGGTGACCTGCGGGGGCAGGAGCATCGCCACGATGATGACCGTGAAGATCGCGTTCGCGCCCCGGAACCGGATCTGGGCGAGGGCGTACGCCGCCGGGACGGAGCTGACGAGCATGAACGCCGTCGCGAGCACCGCGTACAGCGCGGAGTTGCCGAACCACTGCGCGAGCGGCAGCTCCGTGAACACCCGGCCGTAGTTCGCGAAGTCGAACGGCTTCGGGATGATCGACGCCGTCAGCGCCTGGTTGCTGGACATGAGCGACGTCAGCACCACGAACACGATGGGCGCGATCGTCACCACGCCGAGCGCGACGAGGGCCGCGTGCTCGGCGATCCAGACGAGCAGGCTCCGGCGCGGACCGCGACCGGTGCCGGCCACACTCCCCCCGGGGCGGGGCCGGGGCCGGGGCCGGGGCAGGGGCCCGGGCCACGCTAGTGCGGGCGACGGGGACTGG
>NZ_BACW01000378.1:0-2481 GCF_000333315.1 Curtobacterium sp. B8 | reverse complement strand
CCTGGAGCGGAACGGGACGTAGGCCTCGCTGCCGAAGAACGACGCGGCGACGAGACCGCGCAGGAGGACGACCGACGGCAACCCCGGCGCCGCGCGGAAGGTCCCGGCGGGCACGAGCGGACGGAGCGCCGCCCACGTGCCGACCACGCCGACCGCCACGGCCGCCACCTGCGCCCACGCCCCGAGGTCGGGCGCGACGTTGAGGAGCAGGATCGCGAGCGCGGCACCGATGGACCAGCCGATCCGGGCACCCTGCCACGGCGCACGGAGCTCCGCGGCGGGTGGGTGCAGGTGCCGGAGCGTCGGGACGAGCACCGCGAAACCGAGCACCGCGATGGCGAGTGCGCCCGCGAAGACCCAGTGCCAACCCCAGACCTCGGTGACGATGCCCGCGAGCGCCGGACCCACGAGCGCCGGCACCACCCACGCCGCGGCGAACGCGCCGAACACGGGCCCGTGCAGCTCGTCGGGGAAGATCCGGGCGACGAGCACGTAGAGGACGACGTCGATGGCACCGGCGCCGAAGCCCTCGACGAGGCGACCGGCGAGGAAGACCTCCATCGTCGGCGCGGTCATCACGACCGCGGTGCCGAGGGCGAAGAGCGCCGCCGACACCCACGCGACGACACGGCCGCCCGACCGGTCGGTCCAGGTGCCCGCGAGCACCATGCCCGGCACGCCGGCGGCGAGCGGCGCGGCGAAGGCCAGCGCGTACAGCGTCTCGCCGTCGAGGTCACGGCTGATCTCCGGCATGACCGTCGTCATCGCGAGGTTCTGGAACGCGGCGACCGCGACGATCGCGACCATGCCGGCGGTGGCGAGCGCGTACCGGCCGCTGAAGATGCTGGTCCTCGGCAGGGCGGCAGTGCTCACCGCACCATCCTAGGAGCGGCCGCCGACAGCCGTGGGGCCGCGGTTGACGGACTGGAGGCTCGTGGCGGCGCCGCCACGAGCCTCCAGGCCGTCTCGTCAGCGCGTCAGCGCGTCAGCGCCTGCCGCAGGTCTGCGACCAGGTCGCCCGCGTCCTCGATGCCGACGGACAGGCGCACGATGTCGTCGGGCACCTCGAGCTCGGTGCCGCGGACCGACGCGTGGGTCATCTCGCTCGGGTACCCGATGAGCGACTCCACGCCGCCGAGCGACTCGGCGAGCGTGAACACCTCGGTCGACTCCGCGAACCGCTTCGCCGCTGCGGCGCCACCGGACAGGGAGAGCGAGAGCATGCCGCCGAAGGAGCGCATCTGCTTCGCCGCGACCTCGTGACCCGGGTGGTCGGCGAGACCCGGGTAGAAAACCCGCTCGACGCCCGGCGCGCCGACGAGCGACTCGGCGACGGCCTGCGCGTTGGCGGAGTGCCGCTCCATCCGGACCGCGAGCGTCTTGATGCCGCGGGTGGTGAGGAACGCGTCGAAGGGGGACGAGATCGCCCCGGCGCCGAACTGGAGGAACGCGACGGCCTCGGCGAGCGCCTCGTCCGCGAGCACCACCGCACCGCCGACGACGTCCGAGTGACCGCCGAGGTACTTCGTGGTCGAGTACACGACCGCGTCGGCGCCGAGGGACAGCGGCTGCTGGAGGTAGGGCGACGCAAAGGTGTTGTCGACCACGAGGAGGGCACCGCCCGCGTGTCCGAGCTCCGCGAGCCCGGCGATGTCGGCGATCTTCCATGAGCGGGTTCGTCGGGGGTCTCCACCCACAGCACCGTCTTCGCGGGAGCACCCCTCGAGCGCGCCCCGCACGGCGTCGACGTCGCTCATGTCGACGACGACGAGCTGGACACCCCACGGCACGTGCACGCGGTTCACCAGCCGGTGCGTGCCCCCGTAGACGTCGTTGCCCATCACCACGCGCGCACCCGGCTCGAGGTACGCGCGCAGGAGCGCGTCCTCCGCCGCGAGCCCGGACGCGAACGAGTACGCCGCGACACCGCCGTCGAGGTCCGCGAGGAGGGTCTGCAGCCCGTCGCGCGTCGGGTTGCCGCCGCGCGAGTACTCGTACCCGGCGCGCATGTTCCCGATGCCGTCCTGCGCGTAGGTGGACGTGACGTGGATGGGCGGGATGACGGCGCCGGTGCCGGCGTCGGGCTCCTGCCCGGCGTGGACGGCGCGGGTGCTGAACTCGGTCATGCGGGTGCTTCCTCGGTCGTTCGGACGGTCGGACGGTCGGACGGGAGTGGGGTCGCTCACTCGGACAGGGACGTGAGCAGGTCGTGGCGGGTCAGGACCGTGACGGGCTTGCCGTCCTCGACGACGAGCAACGCATCGACGGTCTCGAGTGCACGACGGGCGGCGGAGACGGACTCCCCCACGCCGATGAGCGGCAGCGGGTCGCCGACGAACGGCGTGAGCGCGTCGGTCATCGAGGCGGCGCCGGTGAACACCTGCTCCAGAAGGTCCTTCTCGGCGACGGCGCCGACGACCTCGCCGATGACGACGGGCGGCTCGGCACTGAGGACCGGCATCTGGGAGACGCCGTACTTCG
>NZ_BACW01000379.1:0-2877 GCF_000333315.1 Curtobacterium sp. B8 | reverse complement strand
GAGCGACGAAGGCACGACACCCTCTGGTAGGCGGGCTGGTCGAAGAGCGTGCTCTGCCCACCGCCGGCACCGCCGCCGACGAGGTTGCCGGGGAGCGGTGCGGCGTAGACGTCGCCGCGGTCGCTGGACACGATCTGGTCGAGCACGTCGCCCCACCCGGTCTCGAACGTCTTGCGGCCGTTCGCGCCGATGCCGAGGCTCGTGCCGCCGACCGCGGTCACCCACGGGCTCGACGCCGGGAAGTCCGGCTGGGCGCTGCCCAGCGCGGCCGACTCGTCGCCGTTGTCACCGCTCGAGAAGTACAGGCCGATGCCCTCGCCGGCGGCCTGGATGTGCAGGTTCTCCTGGCCGCGGATGCTCGACAGCGGCACGTTCTCGCCGACGTCGCCGTAGCTGTTGCTCACCAGGTGCGCGAGGCCCTTGTCGAGGACCTTCGACATCGCGACGTCGAGTCCGCCACCGCAGTTCGTGCCACCGACGTACAGGATCTTCGCCGCGGGCGCGACCGCGTGCACGGACTGGACGTCGAGCGTCTCCTCGCCCTGCCACCCGCTCGGCTGCTGGCACAGCGCCTGGTCGGTGTACTGCGACGGCGACGGGACGCGCTGGGCGAACGTCGCACTGGTCAGGCCGGGCTCGCCGTTCTGCGCGGAGTAGGTGTTCGTGTCGCTGACGATCGTCGGGGAGGCGTACGCGTCGATGATCGCGACCGTCTGTCCCTCACCGCGGATCCCGTGGGCGTGCAGGGTGTCGACGCCGTAGGCGGAGCGGATCTGCTTCGGGACGTAGCCGCAGGCGAAGGTGTCGACGGTCGTCTTCCCGTACGCGGCCGGGACGGTGGCGGTGCGCTGCCCGTCGTACGCCGAGCACTGCGCCTGGATGCCGGTCGGGCCGGTGGCCTGCTGCCGCAGGGTGTGCGCCGGCGTCGAGGTCGCCGGAGTCTCGCCCTGCTGGACGAGCTCCGGGTGCGTGAGCAGCCGGCCCTGGTCGACGCTGACACCGCTGACGAGCCCGGCGATCGACGACGGCAGCGACGGCGCGCTCGCGGGTGCGACGAGGGTGTGGCCGGCGTGCCGGTAGCTGTGCAGCGTGGTGCCGAGCACCGAGCCGACCACGGACGCCGGACCGCGGAACACCACGAACTCGTGGCTGGCCGGGACGGCCGTGATCGTGAGGCCCTGGGCGCGGAGGTACCCCGTGACCGCATCGGCGTCGGCCTTGGTCGGTGCGTACTCCGCGATCCAGGCCTTCGGGCTCAGGGGCTTGCGGTACCGGGCGTTGCCGGGGGTCGACACCGCCGTCGCGAGCGCCTCGGCACCGTGCTGGTCCTGCAGCGGGAGGTACACCTCGCCCTCGACGTCGGTGCTCGCGTCGACGGTGCCGGTGTCGTTCGTGCTCGTCGCCCACGTGGGGACGGAGTCGGGCAGGGTCCGACGGGTGGCCGCGTCGGCCGGGCCGGCGGCGAGCGCCACGGCGCCGATCGTGCACGCAACGGTCGTCAGGGCGACCAGGGCGGTGCGGGTCGTGCGGGTGCCGGTCCTGCGGGGTTCGGTCCGACCAGGGGTCGGTGGGCGTCGTTGCACTTCGGGTCCTCTCACCGGGGAACTGGGGTGAGCCGACTGTAGTGAGCTTGTGGAACGACCGGACAGTCGGTGGTTCCACCGACGAACGATGTCACCCGTGCGGGGGTGCGGACTGTCGGTCTGCTCAGCGAACGAACGCCGTCGTTCCGGGGCGGACGGGGCGCTCGCTGGGGACTCGCCGCGAGACGCGCGACCCCACTTGCGCCGCCGGGGTCATCCGTTCCCCGGCTGTCCACCACGTTCGAGCGCCCCGGCCGGCTTCTCCCCACGCTGCAGGGACTCCACGACGGCCGTCGCGCGCGCGACCGTGGCCGCGTCCGAGTCCGAGCCCTGGACGCGGTAGTCCGCGGAGACGCCGTCGCCGCCTGTGCCCGAGGCCGGGAGGGGGTCCCCGAGGGCGACGACCACCACACCGGCATCGTGCGCCACCTGGACCGCGCCGGACAGCGACGCCGGGTCGGCCGCCTCGACCAGGATCGCCTTCGCGCCGCGCTGCACGAGCACCCGCAGCGCACGGCGTTGGTCGGCGGCCGCGTCCGAGGCACCGGCGACGCGGACGTCCGGACGGAAGCCCGCTGCCGTCAGGTCGTCGTGGAACCTCGTCGCGAGCGGGACGCCGCCCGAGGTGCGGCCCGGTGTGTCCGCGCTGTGCAGCAGGACGACCCCGACGATCGCGTGCTGGTCGAACCCGCCGTCGGAGCTCGTGAGGTCGCTGCTCTGCACCGGGGTCGGGGCAGCGGAGGTCGTGCCCTGGCACCCGGTCAGGGCGAGGGCGGCCGCGAGCGCGACGGCCGCGGCGGCGACGATGCGGGAGGACACGGCCGTCACGCTACCCGCCCGCGACGGGGGACGGCTGCGGCGCGGACGGGGGTGGGACCGGACCGAGTCGTCGGACCGCGGCCCACGCGAGGAGCGCGACGGCGATCATGCCGCCGAACACCAGCGGGAAGGCCACCTCCGTGTCCGCCCCGCCCGTGCCGACGAAGAGCAGCCCGGTCAGCGCGAGCCCGATCACGCTCCCGGCGGCGTCGGCGATCGTCAGGGCACTGCTCGCGAAGCCGTCGTCGCCCTCGCCGGAGAAGCGCAGCGTGAGCATCGAGGTCCGCGGGTAGATCGCGCCCATGCCCGCCCCGCCGACGAACCAGCCGACGACGAGCAGCCACCACGGCAACCCGAACGCGGCGACGGCGAAGGCGGCGACGAGGCTGACGAGCACCAGGCCGAGACCGACCGTGAAGGTCCGGGCCGCCGTAAGGCGCTGCTCCCCCAGCCGGCCGTGCAGCCAGCTCGAGCC
>NZ_BACW01000380.1:0-879 GCF_000333315.1 Curtobacterium sp. B8 | reverse complement strand
GGAAGCCTCGCGGCAAGGGGCGGCAAGAACGCCGCTCCCGCGAAGTCGATCAAAGTCGGCGTCATCGACTACAAGGACGTCGCGCCCCTTCGCAAGTTCATCTCCGAGCGTGGCAAGATCCGCGCCCGTCGCATCACCGGCGTCTCCGTCCAGGAGCAGCGCCTCATCGCCCGTGCCGTGAAGAACGCCCGTGAGATGGCGCTCCTCCCCTACGCCGGCTCCGGCCGCTGATCGGAGGATCTCCCATGTCGAAGCTCATCCTCACCCACGAGGTCTCCGGCCTCGGTTCCGCCGGTGACGTCGTCGACGTCAAGAACGGCTACGCCCGCAACTACCTCATCCCCCAGGGCTTCGCTGTCGCGTGGTCCAAGGGCGGCGAGAAGCAGGTCGAGTCGATCCGCGCCGCGCGCACCGCTCGCGAGCTCGCCACCATCGAAGAGGCCCAGGACCTCAAGATGAAGCTCGAGAACGCCACCATCCAGCTGGCCGTCAAGGCCGGCAAGGACGGCCGTCTCTTCGGCTCGGTCCGCCCGGCGGACGTCGCCGCAGCGGTCGAGGCGCAGGGCGTCGGCTCGCTCGACAAGCGCAAGGTCGAGGTCCCCGCGACCATCAAGACCGTCGGTGACCACGAGGCCACCGTGCGTCTGCGCGAGGACATCACCGCGGTGATCTCCCTCAAGGTCGTCGCCGCCAAGTAAGGCTGCGTCTTCCGCTCACGACGGGCGGGTCTCCTCCGGGAGGCCCGCCCGTCGTCGTTCCCGCAGACACCCGTTCGGGGTTGGCTGGTTACTGCTCAGGCAGGCCCACCGAACCTGGAAGCGGGTTGAGAAAGTTGTCCTCAGGTTTCGGTTTGTCAACTGGTTTTACACACCCGAAACG
>NZ_BACW01000381.1:0-3656 GCF_000333315.1 Curtobacterium sp. B8 | reverse complement strand
AGGACATCGCCTGGTCGGCCACGAGCAAGTGGTCGGAGCCGATGCGTTCGGAGGCCGGGATCGTGGTGTCCGCGCCGGCGGAGGTGTTCCCGCTCGAGACGATCGTGGTCTTCGTGCCCGCGGCGCGGAGGGCGGGGAGGTCGTTCTTCGACACCGTGCCCTCGACCGGCCAGGCCAGCGAGTCGATCGAGTAGTCGAAGTCGAGGAGCGACGCGGTCGTCGGCAGGACGGCGGTGCTGTCCGGGTCGGTGCCGTCGGTCGTGCCCGTCGTGCTGGTCGGGGTCGTCGGGCCGTCGGTCGGCGCGGTCGTGGCGGTGTCGCCCGCCGTTGCGCCGGCGCCAGCGGTCGGACCGTCCGTGGGCGTCTCGCCGGACGGTGTGGGGCTCGGGGTCGAGGCGCCGGGGAAGTTCTCCGCGTCGATCCCGGGGTCGAGCGAGATCGGGGCGAGGACGCCGTCCGCTCCCGCCTGGCGGAGCCCCGTGACGTCCGCGTCGGCCCAGGGCAGGGCGAAGGTCTCGTTGCGGAGCCCCTCGAGTTCCTGCAGCCAGGCGATGGCGCTCGACGGGGCGTTCTGTCCGAGGATCCGGATCGACGCGATGATGCGGGGGTCGATGCCGACCGCGACGTTGTGTCCCTCGACCGCCCGGAGCTGCTGGGTGAGCGTGCCGTCGACGGCGGTGGCCGCTGCGAGCTCGTCCGGCGTGACGAACATCGTGGACGACGCCGGCAGGGTGATCGGCATCGCGACCGAGACGCCGACGGGGGTCTGCTCGAAGTCGGGGTACCAGGTGATCGCGGAGCGTGCGATCGCGGTCGTGCCACCCGCGGTGTAGACGGCGGCGATGCGGCGGGGACCGAAGGACCCGTACCCGCCGAGGCCGACGTTGCCCGGGACGATCTGCACGTTCCGGAGCGTCACCGATCGGTGGGCCGGGACGGCCGGGACGTCCACCGTGTCCATCGGGGCGCCGGGGTAACCGGTCGTGCTGGTGTCGGCGAGCCAGTCCGAGAGCTGGTCGCGCGAGCTCACGACGCGGGAGATGTCGAGCTCCGCCGAGCCGGCGGGGAGCGCCTGGTCGGTGTCGTTCGTCACCGTGACGGAGAGGGTGAGGTCCTCGTCGCGGTGCACGATCCCACGGCTCGCGGGCGACACCGTGACGGTCGTCTTGCCCTCCGCGCCGGAGGCGGGGTCGGCTGCCGAGGTCGACACCGCCGACGGGGTCGTCAGGGCGCTCGCGGCCGGGGCTGTCACGGGCGCGACGACGAGACCGAGCGCGACGAGGGACGACGCGGCTGCGGCGAACATGGTGCGGAAGAGCTGCATACAGGGGTGCCCGGCGGATCGACCCGGACCGAGCACGAGTGTATGAGGCCCCACCATGAACACCGCCCGTGCGCGCGCAGGGTGTGGAGAACTCGCGAGCACGATCTGGGAGGATTGGTCTGTCATGCAGTCCGTTGCCCAGGCCGTCGAGCGACTCGACGCACTCGCCGAAACCCTCCCCGTGGCCACCCTCGCACGGGCGTTCGCCGACGCCGGACACGAGCTGGCCCTCGTCGGCGGCCCGGTCCGTGACGCCTTCCTCGGGCGCCCGGTGACCGACCTCGACTTCACGACCGACGCCACCCCGGACGAGGTCCTCCGGATCGTCGAGCCGATCGCGAGCGCGACCTGGGACGTCGGGCGGCAGTTCGGCACGATCGCCGCACGGGTGCGCGACGAGCAGGTCGAGATCACGACCTACCGGAGCGACGTCTACGACGGTGAGACCCGCAAGCCCGAGGTCGCGTTCGGCGACACCATCGAGGACGACCTCCTCCGCCGCGACTTCACGGTCAACGCCATGGCGCTCCGACTCCCCCAGCGCGAGCTGGTCGACGTGCACGGCGGCGTCGAGGACCTCCTCGCCGGACGGCTCCGCACCCCGCAGGAGGCGATCGTCTCGTTCCGGGACGACCCACTGCGGATGATGCGTGCGGCCCGGTTCACGTCGCAGCTCGGTTTCACCGTCGCCGACGACGTCCGCGAGGCCATGACCACCCTCGTCGACTCGATCGACATCGTCTCGGCCGAGCGGGTGCGCGACGAGCTCGTGAAGCTGCTGAACACCGCCGATCCGGTGCCCGGACTCCGCCTGCTCGTCGACACCGGGCTCGCCGACCGCTTCCTGCCCGAGCTCCCGGCCATGCGGCTCGAGATCGACGAGCACCACCACCACAAGGACGTCTACGAGCACTCGTTGACGGTGCTCACCCAGGCGATCGGGTACGAGGCCGAGCGTCACCCCGGTGCCGCCCCCGACACCGTGCTCCGGCTCGCCGCGCTCCTGCACGACATCGGCAAGCCCGCGACGCGGAAGCTCGAGCCGGGCGGTGCCGTGAGCTTCCACCACCACGACCTCGTCGGGTCGAAGCTCGCGAAGAAGCGACTCCGTGCGCTCCGGTTCGACAACGACTCGATCGCGGCGGTCGCCCGGCTCATCGAGCTGCACCTCCGTTTCTTCGGCTACACCGACGGCGCCTGGACCGACTCGGCCGTGCGCCGGTACGTCCGCGACGCCGGACCCCAGCTCGAACGGCTGCACGAGCTCACCCGCTCCGACGTCACGACACGGAACCGGCGCAAGGCCGACCGGCTCGGGTTCGCGTACGACGACCTCGAGGCCCGGATCGCGACGCTCGCGGAACAAGAGGAGCTCGACTCGATCCGGCCGGACCTCACCGGCGACGACATCATGCGGATCCTCGGCATCTCGCCCGGTCGAGCCGTGGGCGAGGCCTACCGGTTCCTCCTCGAGACCCGGATGGACGAGGGGCCCCTCGGCGCGGACGAGGCCGAGGTGCGCCTGCGCGCATGGTGGGCGGCGCGCGACGGCGACTGAGCGTCCGCACCACGCGCGCAGGGTGACCGTCTGGGCCCACGCCGCCGGTTCCGGACCGACGCGCCAGCGGCGGGCCGGCCGAGCCGGTGGGGAGAGGCCCGGGGCGGCTTCCACAGGTGGTGGCGCGCCTCCAGGCGGTCCGGTAGGCTACCCAGGTTGTCTCCGCGCGTCTGCGCGCTGACACATGCATCAACCCTCCTGCTCCGGGAACCGCCCGGAGCCGCCGAGACCAAAGGAGGTGGGTTCCGCATGCACCAGTACGAACTGATGGCGATCCTCGACCCCGAGATCGACGAGCGCACCGTCGCTCCCAGCCTGGACAAGTTCCTGGCCGTGATCCGCAACGACGGTGGGACCGTCGACAACGTGGACGTCTGGGGCCGTCGTCGTCTCGCCTACGAGATCGCGAAGAAGTCCGAGGGCATCTACGCCGTCGTGGACTTCACGTCCTCCCCCGAAGCCGCCAAGGAGCTCGACCGCCAGCTCGGTCTCTCCGAGGCCGTCCTCCGCACCAAGGTCCTCCGCGCCGAGGAGGCGATCGCCCAGGTCGCCGCCCAGAAGCAGCGCGACGAGTCGCACCGGCGGCACGAGCACGAGGTCCACGCCTAGTCGGTCGTGCCGCGGCGGCTCGTCCGCGTCGTCCTGGGGTGGTGGTCGGTCTGCTCCGGCGACGGCGACTTTCCGCGTGCGCAACGAACGACGTCTCCGCTGTCGCACGACGACGACGGCGTCGCACCACAGCGACGGCGACTGCCCGCGTGCGCAACGAACGAC
>NZ_BACW01000382.1:0-1261 GCF_000333315.1 Curtobacterium sp. B8 | reverse complement strand
GTGGGACGCGTGGGACGTCGACCGGTACTACCGCAACCGCGTCGAGGACCTCGTCCAGGTGTCCTCGCTCGTCGCATCGGTCGACGACAGGGGAGTCGCACGCGTGGTGGTCGTGCGTGCGTTCGGTGACTCGACCGTGACGCAGGAGATCGTCCTCGCACCCGGGTCCCGCACCCTCGAGTTCGACCAGGTGACGGACTGGCACGAGACCGAGAAGTTCCTCAAGGTGGCGTTCCCGCTCGACGTCCGCGCCGAGCACACCGTCGCCGAGACGCAGTTCGGCGCGCAGAAGCGGGTGACGCACACGAACACCTCGTGGGAGGCCGCGAAGTTCGAGACCTCGATGCACCGGTTCGTCCTCGTCGAGGAGCCCGGGTTCGGGGTGGCGCTCGTGAACGACTCGATCCACGGGTTCGACACCACCCGCGACGCCGTCGACGGGCACGTGACCACCACCGTCCGGCTGTCGTTGCTGCGCGCGCCGCGGTTCCCGGACCCGGAGACCGACCAGGGCACCCAGACGCACCGGTACGGCCTCGTCATCGGGACGGACCAGCTCGGGGCCACCGAGGCCGGCGTGGTCATGAACGCGTCGGTGCGGCGGATCACGGGAGCGCACGGGTTCGAGCCGCTCGTGCAGGTGTCCGGCGATGTCGTGCTGTCGAGCGTGAAGCTCGCGGACGACCGCTCGGGCGACCTGGTCGTCCGCGTGTACGAGCCGTCCGGACGTCGGGGGACCGGCGGCATCGCGGTCGACGGCGGGTGGTCGGGGCCGGTCGAGGTCACGTTGCTCGAGGAGCCCGACGCGGGGCTCCCCGGCGCGGCCTCGGTCACCGACGGCGTCGCGGCGTTCCCGGTCGACGCCTACGAGGTCCGGACCTTCCGCTTCGCGCGGACGGCCGTCTGAGACCCCGCCGCCGGGGCTTCGGGTGCCCCGGCGGCGGTCCCCGGTCGGCGTCCGTCGGCCGGTTCATCACTCGAAGAGGAGTGCCATGAAGAAGTCCACGAAGTTCGGGATCGTCGCGGCCATCGCCGCGATGGTCGCGGCACCACTCGTGCCGTCCGCCGCCTCTGCGGCGCCGTCGCCCACCGGGCTCGCCCACGGGGTCGGCGCGCACCACGGCGTCGGCCACGGCGCGCAGCCGCACGCCACCCCGACGAAGTCCGGGCCGACCAGCATCGCCTACGTCGAGGTCAACAACGACCAGCTGTCGAACGTCGGCCGCTACACGCTCGCGAACGGCGCCAACGCGTTCGACGG
>NZ_BACW01000383.1:0-1263 GCF_000333315.1 Curtobacterium sp. B8 | reverse complement strand
ACCTCGAGGTCCTCCTCGAACTCAGGCGCAGCTGCCGGAGGGGCCCCGCCGCATGCGGATCCTGCAGGCGCTCGACGATGCGCTCGACCGGCTCGACCTGCAGCACGTCGCCGCCACGGCCCCGGACGCCCGCGCGGCGCTCGCTGATGTCCTCGCCGCACCCGCGGACGCGTCGGCGCACACCATCTCGGCGATCGGGCACGCCCACATCGACTCCGCCTGGCTCTGGCCGGTCCGCGAGACGATCCGCAAGGTCGCCCGCACCACCTCGACGATGACCGAGCTCATCGACCAGACCGACGACTTCCTCTACGGCATGTCCAGCGCGCAGCAGTACGCGTGGATCAAGGAGCACCGGCCCGAGGTCTACGCCCGGGTGCAGGCCGCCGTCGAGGCCGGTCGGTTCCTGCCGCTCGGCGGCATGTGGGTCGAGTCCGACACGGTGATGCCCACGGGTGAGAGCATCGTGCGGCAGTTCTCGCAGGGCCAGCGGTTCTTCGAGCGCGAGTTCGGCATCCGGCCGAAGGGGGTCTGGCTGCCGGACAGCTTCGGGTACTCGCCGGCGCTGCCGCAGCTCATGCGGCGTGCGGGCTTCGAGTGGTTCTTCACGCAGAAGATCTCGTGGAACCAGGTCAACAAGTTCCCACACCACACGTTCCTCTGGGAGGGCATCGACGGCTCGCGGGTGTTCTCGCACTTCCCGTCGATGGACACCTACAACTCGCGGCTCAGCGGCGAGGAGGTCGCGAAGGCCGCGAGCCAGTTCCGGGAGAACCGGATCGCCACGGGGTCGATCGCGCCCGTCGGCTGGGGCGACGGCGGCGGTGGCACGACCCGGGAGATGACCGGCACGGCCGCCCGGCTCGCCGACCTCGAGGGCAGCGCCAAGGTCCGCTGGGAGCACCCGGACACGTTCTTCGACCGCGCGAAGTCCGAGCTGCCGAACCCGCCGGTGTGGGTGGGGGAGCTGTACCTCGAGCTGCACCGGGCCACGCTCACGAGCCAGCACCAGACCAAGCAGGGCAACCGCCGGTGCGAACAGCTGCTGATCGAGGCCGAGCTGTGGGCCACGACCGCCGCCGCACGCACCGACTCCGCCTACCCGTACGACGAGCTCGACGCGCTCTGGCAGCAGGTGCTCCTGCAGCAGTTCCACGACATCCTGCCGGGGACCTCGATCGCGTGGGTGCACCGCGAAGCGGTCGCGAAATACGCCGAGACGGCTTCACGGCTCGAGGCGGTCATCGCGGACGCCCTGTCGGC
>NZ_BACW01000384.1:0-951 GCF_000333315.1 Curtobacterium sp. B8 | reverse complement strand
GCCGCCCGGGACCACCTCACGCGGCGGCTCGCCCCCTTCGTGACGGAGGCGTACGCGACCGTCGCCGGCGAACGGCACGAGGCGACGATCACCGGCGTCCTCAGCGTCCGCGGCGGTGACCCGGAGGACGCGGCAGCGACGGACCCCGTGCTCGGGACCCCGGACGAGCCGGTCACGGTCCCCGCTGCGGCCGAGGCGTTCAGGAGTGCGCTCGACCGCCGCCGCCGGGACGAACTCGACCGAGGACTGACCCTCGTCGGACCCCACCGGGACGACGTGCTCTTCCAGCTCAACGGGTTACCCGCCCGCGGCTACGCCAGTCACGGGGAATCGTGGTCCTTCGCGTTGGCCGTGCAGCTCGCGAGCGCCGCGGTGCTGCGTGCCGAGTCGACGCTCGGCGACCCGATCATCATCCTCGACGACGTCTTCGCCGAACTCGACGAGTCCCGCCGGGAACGGCTCGCGAACGCGGTCGCGGACTACGAGCAGGTGCTCATCACGGCGGCGGTGTTCGGTGACGTTCCCGAGCAGCTGGCGGCGCACACCGTGCACATCGAGGCCGGCACGATCGTCGACCGGCCCGCGCCGGCCACGACCGTCGACCCGTCGAGCGCGGACACGGCGTCCTGATGCCGAAGCCCTGGAAGCCCACCGAGCCGTCCCGGTTCTACCGCCACCTGAAGGCCGTGTTCGGCGACCCGTCGCTCCGCACCGTGGACGCCCGGCGCCGCCGAGTCGACCCGGCCTCGCGCGAGGAGATCCTCGGCGCCCTCGCGGGCTACGAGGGTGCGGTCGTGCTCGTGTCGCACGACGCGGGCGCGGTGGAGGCCCTCAACCCGGAGCGTGTCCTGCTGCTGCCGGACGGTACCGAGGACCACTGGAACAAGGAGTACGCGGAGCTCATCGAGCTCGCCTGACCGGCGGGCGCGCGGCGCGCGCGATCGGACGGGA
>NZ_BACW01000385.1:0-2523 GCF_000333315.1 Curtobacterium sp. B8 | reverse complement strand
TCGACATCCGCGCTCTGTCGGGCCCGGCGACCGCCAGGTGAGATGCGAGGAGCGGGTCGTTCACGACCTGGTAGACGGCCTGGGCCAGCCGCTCGGGGTACGAGTCGCGCGGGTCACGGGCGACGGTCACGCCGGCGTCCGACGCGACCTCGCTCACCGCGGCGTCGTCCGAGTGGATCACCGGCGTGCCGAAGCTCATCGCCTCGATCACGGGGAGGCCGAAGCCCTCCGCGAGGCTCGGGAAGACGAACACCGTCGCCCGGTCGTACGCGACCGCGAGGTCCGCGTCGTCCACACGGCCGAGCACCTTGACCCGGTCGCGCGCGAGCCCGGCCCGCTCGGCGGTGCCGTAGACGTCCACGTCGCCCCAACCGTCCGGACCTGCGATGACGAGCGGGACGTCCTGCGGGGCGTCCGGGTGCGCCATCGCCGCGATGAGGTGGGCGAGGCCCTTCCGGGGCTCGAGCGTCCCGACGGCGAGCACGTAGCGCTCGGGGAGGCCGAGCCGCTCCGCGCGGAGGTCGGCGTCGACCGGCGTCCGGAGCCGACCGCTCGGCGCGCCGCCGATCACCCGGAGCCGGTCGTCGAACCGGTGGACCTCGTTGAGCGCCGACGCGACCGCGTGCGTCGGCACGACCACGGCGTCGGCGTACTTGAACGCGCGCTTCACCATCGCGCGGTGGAAGTGGACGCCGCGGGGCGTCAGGGTCTCCGGGTGCGTCCAGGGCACCGTGTCGTGCACCGTCACGACGCTCTGGCGCCCGGGGAACTGGACGCGGTCGTGCTTGACGAGCGGGGCCAGGACGCTGGGCGCGTGGACCATCTCCTTCGCGAGCCCACCGACGATGCCGCCCTGCCAGGCGAGCGAGAGCTCGCGCCGGGGGAGCGCCAGGCGCTGGAGCTCGGAGAGGCCGGGGAGCAGGGTCTCGAGGCGGCGGAGGTCGTCGTTCCCGACCGCCGAGACGACCGCTGCGACCTCGCAGCCCTCCGGCGCGGTGGCGACGAGGTGGCGGGTCAGCTCCTCGGCGTACCGGCCGATGCCGCCGGGGACCGGTGCGACCACCTGGTCGACGACGACGTGGAGAGTGGTCATGCTGGTGTGCTCCTCGTCGTGGTCGTGGTGCCGTGACCCGGCTGGCCGACCCTACCAGGGGGGACGGGGAGGACCCCGTGACGGCCTGGAGGCTCCGCACCGGACCGGTGGGGAGCCTCCAGGCCGTCGTCTGGTCGCGCGGCGGATCAGGCCTGGAGGGCGCCCGCCTGGACGGCGGCGTGCAGCGCCTCGCGCCAGTCGCGCATGGGCGCGAGCCCGGCGCGGGACCAGCCGTCGTGCCCCAGCACGCTGTAGGCGGGCCGCGGGGCGGGCCGCACGAACGCGGTGCTGTCGGTGGGCAGGACCCGCTCGGGGTCGAGGCCGACCTCGGTGTAGATCGCGCGCGTGAAGTCGAACCACGAGCCCTGCCCGGCGTTGGTGCCGTGGTAGGTGCCCGCGGGGGCGTCGCCGTCCACGAGCTCGACGATGCGCGCTGCGAGGTCGCCGGTCCAGGTGGGCTGCCCGACCTGGTCCGTGACGACGCTGACCGTGTCGTGCGACGCGGCGAGCCGGAGCATCGTGGCCGCGAAGTTCGGGCCGTGCGCGCCGTAGATCCACGCGGTGCGCACCACGTACGAGCTGTCCGGTGCGATCTCACGGACGAACGCCTCGCCCGCAGCCTTCGACCGGCCGTAGGCGTTGATCGGGTCCGTCGAGGCGTGCTCCGGGTACGGCGACGTGCCGTGGCCGTCGAACACGTAGTCGGTGGACACCGTCAGGAGCTTCGCGCCGTGGCGGACCGCGGCTTCGGCGAGGAGCTTCGGACCGGTGGCGTTCACGGCGTACGCGTCGTCCTCGTGCGTCTCGGCGTCGTCGACCTTCGTGTACGCCGCCGAGTTGATGACGACGTCGTGGCCGGAGACCGCCGCGTCGACCGCTTCGGCGTCGGTGATGTCCAGGTCGGCGCGGCCGAGGGCCGTCACGGCACGGCCCGCCAGCGCGTGCTGGAGGTCCTGGCCGAGCATGCCGGCGGCGCCGGTGATGAGGTATCGCGTCATGGTGTCGTGCGTCCCGTCGAGGTCGTGCGCGCCGCTCAGCTGAGCGCCGCGCGCTCCTTGAGCGGCTCCCACCACGAGCGGTTGTCGCGGTACCACTGCACGACGTCCGCGAGCCCCTGCTCGAACGGCACCTGCGGCTCGTACCCGAGCTCCTCGCGGATCTTCGTGATGTCCACCGAGTAGCGGAGGTCGTGGCCGAGCCGGTCCGCGACGCGGTCGACGAACGACCAGTCCTTGCCGGTCGCGTCGAGCAGGAGCTGCGTGAGCTCCTTGTTCGTCAGCTCGGTGCCGCCGCCGATGTTGTAGACCTCGCCCGCGCGGCCCTTCACCAGCACGAGCGCGATGCCGCGGCAGTGGTCGTCGACGTGGAGCCAGTCACGGACGTTGTTGCCCTCGCCGTAGAGCGGGACGTGCTCGCCGTCGATGAGGTTG
>NZ_BACW01000386.1:0-1180 GCF_000333315.1 Curtobacterium sp. B8 | reverse complement strand
CAGAAGTTCGTGACGGACAGGACGTCCGGGTAGCCGCGGAGGTTCGTCGCGGCCCAGTACCCGACGTGCATGAGCTCGAGGAAGACGACCCCGAGCACCATCGGCAGCACCGGGCGCCGGTGCAGGCCCGCGAGGAGCACGAGGAGCGCCGCCACCACGAACCACGGCCCGGCCGAGTTCGCGAGCTGTCCGAGCCCGGGGACCGCCTGCCCGAACGAGCAGAGCACACCCGCCAGCAGGGCGAGCCCGGTCGCCATCGTCACGCGGATCGCCGGTGGCACGGCGTGGGGGTCGGTCTCCCGGCCCGCGGTCCCGGGCTGCGCGGTGTGCACGATCGTCTCCATGCATCCCACGATCCCGGTTCCGGGTCCGGCGGACATCACCCCGGAGGCCCGACGGCCTCCACCCACAGGATGATCCCCGCAGGACCACCCAGGGCCGCCCGGCCGGTTCAGACGACGGCTGCGAGCGACCCGCTCGGGCCGACCGACTCCCCGCCGACCCGCGCCCAGGCCCGCTCGAGCACGTCGACCATCCGCGACCGGTCGGCAGCGGGCATCGTGAACGGCACGCGGAGGAACCGCTCGAAGCCGCCGTCCGGGCCGAAGACCCCGCCGGAGGCGAGCACGACCCCCTCGTCCCGCGCTGCCAGGACGAGCGCGCTCGACACCGGCCGCCCGAGCCCGACCCACGTCGTCAACCCGCCCGCCGGTGAGGGGACGTCCCACTCGGGGAGTCGCGCGCGCAACGCGCCCACGACGTCGTCGCGGGCCTGCGCCAGGTACGCACGCCGTTCCTCCAGGACGGCCGCCGTGCGCGGTACGAGCTCCCGCGCGACCAGCTGGTCGAGCACGGGCGTCCCGAGGTCACCGGTCGGACGGGCGAGCAGCAGCCGCTGCAGCAGTTCGGGCCGGGCCCGCACCCATCCGATCCGGAGCCCACCCCAGAACACCTTGTCGGCCGAACCGATCATGACGACGTCGTCGGACGCAGCGGCGAGCGGCGTCGCCGCGGGCCCGTCGATGCGGAGCTCCCCCATCGTCTCGTCGGCGACCACGGTGGTGCCGACCGCGGCCGCGACGGACACGAGCAGGTCGCGGGCGTCCGGGGTCATCGTCGCGCCGGTCGGGTTGTGCAGCGCGGGCATGACGTACGCGACCGCCGGTGCCGTGCGACGGAG
>NZ_BACW01000387.1:0-205 GCF_000333315.1 Curtobacterium sp. B8 | reverse complement strand
ATTCACCACTCCAAGAATTGGAGCCAATCAATTCTTGCGGAGAACTGTGAATGCGCAAACCAACCCTTGGCAGAACATATCCATCGCGTCCGCCATCTCCAGCAGCCGCACGCGGCGCATCTCGGCCTAATAAGAAAACAAATAATTCCAATTCATATATGAACATTTTTGCCTCCTTATTTCTTGAAAATGTGGAATTGGAATT
>NZ_BACW01000388.1:0-1529 GCF_000333315.1 Curtobacterium sp. B8 | reverse complement strand
CCTCCAGGCCGTTCATGGGTTGCGTCGCGGACCGGCGCTGCCGAGTCTCGTGCTGGGCGACACTGCTCGCGCCCCCGACCCCGAGAAGTGTCGCCTACGCCGAGTCTCGGGCACCGCCGGCCGAGACTCGGACAGCACCGGCCGAGTCTCGGGCAGCACCGGCCGGCCGCGCGGGCACGACCTTCAGGCCGACCACGCACCCGACGATCCCCGCGATGAACAGCAGGCGCAGGGCCGTCACGGGCTCCGCGCCCGTCGCCATGCCCCAGAGCACGGTCAGTGCCGCGCCCGTCCCGGTCCACACCGCGTACGCCGTGCTGATCGGGATGTGCCGGAGGACGTACCCGAACGCGCCGAGGCTCACCGCGATCGTCGCGACGAAGACCAGGGTCGGCCCTGGGCGGGTGAAGCCGTGGCTCTCGCCGAGCGCCGTCGCCCAGACCGTCTCGAGTGCGGCGCTGACGAACAGGACCACCCACGCCACCTCAGCTCACCACCTTGAGGCCGACGACGCAGGCCACGAGCCCGAACACCAGGGCCAGGCGGGCGAGGGACGCAGCCTCCTGCCGGCGGAGCACCGCGACGACCACGGTCAGCGAGGCGCCGATGCCGACCCACACCGCGTACGCCGTCCCGACCGGGATGGCGGTCATCGCGTACGCCAGCCCGGCCATGCTCAGGGCCATGCCCGCGACGAACACGATCGTCGGCACGACCTTCTTGAACCCGTCAGACGCGCTCAGGGCGGAGGCCCACACGGCCTCGAGCACGCCGGACAGCACCAGCACGACCCACGTCATCGCTCTGCTCCTCCTGCATAGTCGCACAACTGTACGAGAAAGAAAGTAGCACGCTCGTGCGAACATGGCACCCGTGGCCAGGAGCATCGACGTCGGAGAACGTCGCCGGATCGTGTCCGACGCAGCGGCGCGGGTGCTCGCTCGGAACGGCCTCGGCGCGCTCAGCGTGCGCGGCGTCGCGGCCGAGGCCGGACTCCCGCCCTCGACCGTCCGGTACGTCTTCCCCACGCAGGCGAGCGTCCGGACGCACGCGCTCGAGACCGTCTTCGACGCCACCACCCGCCGCGTCGACGCCGTGCCCGAGACGCTGCCCGACCGGGAACGTGCCCGCCGCATCCTGCTCGAGCTGCTGCCCCTCGACGAGGAGCGGCTCATCGAGCTCGACGTCTACCTCGCGCTCGGCAACGCGGCGCTGACCGACCCGGCGCTCCGGCCGGCGCTCGACCGTGTGGTCTCCGACATGCAGCAGTGGACCGAGCAGATCGTCCGCCTGGTCGGCGTGCCCGAGGCCGAGCGTGTGTTCGAGGCGCAGCGGCTGCACGCCCTCATCGACGGTCTCGCGATGCACGTCTCGCGCCTCGCGCCGGGGGAGTCCGGCGACTGGGCGATCCGTGTGCTCGACCGGCACCTGGACGGCCTCGCCCCGCGCTGAGACCCCGGGGCGGTGCCGGCGCCCGCGTCGCGGTCCCGCGCGACGGGCACGCCGACTGGTTGACACCGAGCGGCAGC
>NZ_BACW01000389.1:0-5831 GCF_000333315.1 Curtobacterium sp. B8 | reverse complement strand
GACTCCTCGCCGTCGGCATCCTCGTCCTCGTCAGATCGGGGCGATCGTCGCGATGGGGGTCCTCGGCGCTGTGCAGCGTCGTCGGGCGATCCGAGCGCTCTCCACCCGGCCGGAGGGCCGACGGACGTTCTGGGTGCTCGTCGTGACCGAGCTCGCGGTGATGGGCGTGGCGTCCGGGTTCGCGGCAGCGCTCGGGCGGACCGAGACGCCGACCGACCAGATCGCGCTGAGCAAGACGACCGACCCGACGCCGGCCGAGCTCCTCACCGACGACCCGCTGCCCCACGCGCCCGGCGCCTGGGGCTGGCTGACCGCGTGGAACGTCGACCTCTTCTGGCTCATGGCGGCCGTCCTGCTCGCCGCCACCTACACGGCCGGGGTCGTTCGACTGCGCCGCCGCGGTGCGACGTGGCCGGTCCGACGCTCGGTCGCAGCGGGCATCGCCGTCGTGTGTCTGGTCCTCGCGACCTCGGGCTCGCTCCACACGTACGACCGGTTCCTCGTGTCGGCGAACGTCGGTGCGCACGTGCTGCTCGGTCTGGTCGTCCCGGCGCTGGCGTGGGCGGCTGCGCCCGTCCGGCTCGTCCGGGCTGCGGTCCACCCGCGCGACGACGGCAGTACGGGGGTGCGCGAGTGGACCGGCGTGCTCGTGGACAACGCCGTCGTGCGCTACCTCGTGCAGCCGTTCCCGGCCTTCGTCCTGCTCGCCGCGGTGTGGTGGGTGTACTTCGACACCCAGGTGCTCCGTTGGTCGGTGAGCGACCCCACCGGGCGCACGGTGGTCGACGTCGTGTTCCTGCTCGTCGGGATCATCGCGCTGCCGGGGCTGCTCACACCCGTCGCTGCCGGAGCGGGTCGTGCCACACGGTCGGCGGCGGTCGTGCGGATCGTCGGCGGGGTCGTCGTCGCCGCCGGGCTCGTGTCCCTCGGCGTCGCGATGCGCGGGCCGCTGGGGCTGCTGCAGGCGTCGTGGTTCGGTGCGATGGGCCGGACGTGGGGGCCGGACCCGCTCGTGGACCAGGCTCGCGGCGGCGCGGTGCTCGTGGTCGCGGGGGTCGCACTGCTGGTCCTGGTCGTCGTCGTGGTGCTCGTGCGGCTCCGTCGGGACGGAGCCGCGACGGCCACGACGGTCGCCGGGGCCGGGGCCGGGGCCGGGGCGTCGCGGCCGGCGGTCCCGCGGTTCGTGCGCGGCGAGGCTGCCGCACCGGACGACGGAACCGACGTCGAACACGGCGGTCGCGTGGTTCGAGGTCGGGATCATGGTTCGACGTCGAGCCACATCGCGGACCCGGACGACGACTTCGACGACGAGAGCCCCGACAGCGACGTCGCCCGGACGGAGTCGGCCGACCACGTCGACGCGCCGGGCACCGAGGCGGAGGCGATCCGCGCCTCCCGACCGGGTCCCGACCACGGGGCGGGCGCACCGTGACGGTCGAGCTCAGTGCCGAGCAGCGGGCGGTCTTCGAGTACATCGAGCACACCCGTGACCACGTCTTCATCACCGGGCGCGCGGGTACCGGCAAGTCGACCCTGCTGAACCACCTGTCGTGGCACACCGAGAAGCAGGTGGTGATCTGCGCCCCGACCGGGGTCGCGGCCCTGAACGTCGGCGGACAGACGATCCACTCGCTGTTCCGGCTGCCGATCGGCCTCATCGCCGACGCCGAGCTCCGGCAGGGCCCGGACACCCGCAAGCTCCTCAACACGATCGACACCCTCGTGATCGACGAGGTCTCGATGGTGAACGCCGACCTCCTCGACGCGATGGACCGATCGCTCCGCAAGGCCCGCGGCCGGCAGTTCGAGGCCTTCGGCGGCGTGCAGGTCGTCATGTTCGGTGACCCGTACCAGCTGCCACCGGTGCCGGGCGACGGGGACGAGCGCGCCTACTTCACCGACCACTACCGGTCGATGTGGTTCTTCGACGCGAAGGTCTGGCTCGAGGCCGAGCTGCACATCGTCGAGCTCGCGACCGTGCACCGGCAGCGGGATGACGCCTTCGCGGCGATGCTCACCGCCGTGCGGCACGGACGGGTGACCGCGGACATCGCCGGCCGGCTCAACGCCGCCGGCGCGCGGTCGGCTCCCGACGACGCGATCACCCTCGCCACCCGGAACGACACGGTGGCCCGGATCAACAAGGCCGCCCTCGATCGGCTGCCCGGCAAGGTCAAGACCGCACGTGCCGACGTCAACGGCGACTTCGGCGGGCGGAACTTCCCGGCGGACGAGGCCCTCGAGCTGAAGCCGGGCGCGCACGTCATGTTCCTCCGCAACGACCCCGACCAGCGCTGGGTGAACGGGACGCTCGGCGTCGTCACGACCATCCGCGACACCGTCTGGGTGGACGTCGACGGGGAGTCCTTCGAGGTCCAGCCCTCCGTGTGGGAGAAGTTCAAGTACTCCTACGACCCGGACAAGAAGGAACTGAAGAAGGACACCGTGGGGGAGTTCCAGCAGTTCCCGCTCCGCCTCGCGTGGGCGGTGACGATCCACAAGTCGCAGGGGAGCACCTACGACCGGGCCGTGGTCGACCTCGGCAACCGCGTGTTCAGCGCCGGGCAGACGTACGTCGCGCTGTCGCGGCTGACCTCCCTCGACGGCCTCTACCTGACGCGTCCGTTGCGGCCGCAGGACATCATCGTCGACCTCGACGTCCGGCGCTTCATGTCCGAGGCACCGCGTGTGGTCGCGACGGAGCTCGAGGCGGCGCCACGAGCGGACGGGGCCTGAGCGGCGCCGGCGGTGTGACGCCCGATCGGCCGACGGTGTGACGGCCGACGGCCGATCGGCTGACGGCTGGCGGCCGACGGCTGGCGGCCGACGGCTGGCGGCTGGCGGTTGGTGGCAGCGCGGACCCGCCCGACGGCACCGTTCGGTCAGGGTTGGTCAGCTGTGCGCAGCCTCCGCGTGCAGCAGGTCGCGGTTGTCGCGGTCGGCTCGCAGGGCTCGCAGGTTCTCGCGGTCGGCACCGAGCGCGGTGACCAGCAGGATGAACCCGACGACGGCGTGGAACCCGTTGTCGACGCCGTTCAGCGCGAAGACGTTCGCCGAGGTGTTCGAGAAGAAGAAGCCGTACAGGGCGAGCACGATCAGCACGATGCCGGCGAGGAGGTTCAGGTTGCGCGACCCGATGGTCGTCCCGAGTCCGCCGATGAGCATCGCGGCGGCGAGGAGCGTCCAGACGAGGCACAGCGCGGGGTTCACGAGGAACACGCCCCACAGGAAGCCGCCGTCGTTGCCGAAGAAGGCGTGGCCGCCGTCACCGGCGAAGAAGAAGCCCAGGATGCCCCAGATCGCCAGGATCGCACCGACGGTCAGGGCCAGGCCCCGGTTCGGTGAAGCGGTGATGCCCGGTTCCTTGATGGCCACGTCGGTCTCCTCCTCGTCCACGCCCGGCGACCAGTACGCCGGGACGTTGCTCGCGGGCCGTGACGCCACGCGTTTCCCAGCGTCCGACCTGCTCGCCAACGGTATCGTGTCCGACCCCGACCGACCGAATCCTGCGGCCTGCCCGGACCCGTCCGACGGACGGCCACGGAGGCGGCCGACGAGCCGGACGACGACCCCTGTCAGCACGACCCCGAGGAGGACCAGACCGGTGACGCGGACACCAGTTCCAGGCCCCGTCGTCTCGCGGCGGGGACGGTGGGCGCTGCTGTCGGCTCTCGGGTTCGTGATCGTGCCTCTCGTGTACGCGGTCGCCGTGTTGACGCCGCTCGGTCAGCGGGCGGAGGACGCCGCGCTCGGCGGCGTCCGTGAGTCCGACCTGTTCGGGTCGGACACGGCACTCAACGTCATCTCGGTGCCGGTGATCCTGTTGCTCGTCGTCGTGATGGTCGCCGTGGCGTTCGCCCGACGACGTCTGGCGGTGGGGCTCGGAGCCGGAGTCGTCGTGCTCGCGTCGGCAGCGACCTCGACGCTCGTCAAACATATCGCCGTGCGCCCGGAGATCGCCCAGTCGACGACGCCGAACTCGTTCCCGTCCGGACACGCGACGATCGCCCTCGCCGCGCTGTTCGGTGTCCTCATGGTCACGCCCCGGCGGTGGCGACCACTCATCACCATCGTGGGGGCGGCCTACGCGGTCTTCGTGGCGAACCAGACCGTCGTCTACGGCTGGCACCGGGTGAGCGACATCGTGGGCGCCTCGGCGATCGCGCTGTTCTGGACCGGCCTGGTGCGGGCAGCGGGCCCCCGGGTCGACCGGGGTGAGCGCGGGGACCGTGACGGACGGCGAGGTCCACGGCGCCTGGTCGGCATCGTGCTGCTCGTCGCGCTCGGCCTCGCGCTGGCGGTCGGGGTCGCTGCGCTGGCCGTCGGGTTCTCGGGCACGGCGCACGACCACGCGGCGCTCCTGCTGGCGGGCCGGCTCGCGTCGAGTGCGAGCATCCTCGCGGTGGTCGCCACGGTCTGGTTCGCGGACGGGATGCACCCGGCGCCCAGGGCGGACGCAGCGGCTCGCCCGTGACGGTCAGCGCGGTCGCGCAGCCGACGCGCGCAGCAGAGGCTGCGGCCCGCCCGGAGCGGGCAGTGCTGTCGCGCCGCCGACGCACACAGCGGGCGCGGTCCTCCGCTGCACTGGCGGGAATGTCTCCGCGTGCGCTACGTTGTACCCGGCAAGTCGATGCAAACGCATTGAAAAGCGAAGGGCAGCACACCATGCAGTTCGGGATCTTCACGGTCAGCGACGTCACGACCGACCCCACCACCGGGACGACCCCGGACGACACCCAGCGCGTGAAGGACATCCTCACGATCGCCGAGCACGCCGACCAGGCGGGCCTGGACGTCTTCGCCACGGGTGAGCACCACAACCCGCCGTTCGTCGCGTCGAGCCCGACGACGATGCTCGGCTACCTCGCCGGACGCACGAAGCACATCACGCTGTCGACGTCGACGACGCTCATCACCACGAACGACCCGGTGCGCATCGCCGAGGAGTACGCGATGCTCCAGGTCATCTCCGACGGCCGCATGGACCTCATGATGGGCCGCGGCAACACCGGCCCGGTGTACCCGTGGTTCGGGCAGGACATCCGGCAGGGTGTCAACCTCGCGATCGAGAACTACGCGCTGGTCCGTCAGCTGTGGGAGAACGACGTCGTGAACTGGCAGGGGAAGTTCCGCACTCCGCTGCAGGGCTTCACCTCGACCCCGCGTCCCCTCGACGGCGTGCCTCCGTTCGTCTGGCACGGCTCGATCCGCACCCCGGAGATCGCCGAGCAGGCCGCCTACTACGGCGACGGATTCCTCCACAACAACATCTTCTGGCCGATCCAGCACACCGAGCAGATGGTCGGCCTCTACCGCCAGCGCTTCGAGCACTACGGTCACGGTCGCGCGGACCAGGCGATCGTCGGGCTCGGCGGCCAGTTCTTCGCGCGCAAGAACTCGCAGGACGCGTGGGACGAGTTCCGTCCGTACTTCGACAACGCACCGGTCTACGGGCACGGCCCCTCGATGGAGGACTTCACCGCACAGACCCCGCTCACCGTGGGTTCCCCGCAGCAGGTCGTCGACCGGTACGCGACCATGAAGGACCACGTCGGGCACTACCAGCGCCAGCTGTTCCTGGTGGACCACGCCGGCCTGCCGCTGAAGACGGTGCTCGAGCAGATCGACATCCTCGCCGAGGACATCGTCCCCGAGCTCCGCAAGATCAACGACGACGGCCGTCCGGCCGACGTGCCGTCCGACCCGCCGTCGCACGCGGACCGCGTGGCCGCGGCCATGGCAGCCGGCACGGTCGGCAGTGACCACGTCGCCGCCGAGGACGAGTGGACGGGCGCGTCCGTCTGATCGCGTGACCGCACGACGGCCTGGAG
>NZ_BACW01000390.1:0-2723 GCF_000333315.1 Curtobacterium sp. B8 | reverse complement strand
CAGGCATGGGCGGCCGAGCTCGTGCGANCCGAGGACCTCACGATCGTGGGGCTCGACACCGGACACTGGCCGATGTTCACCGCGCCGCGGGAGCTCGGCGAGCTCATGGTGCAGGCGCTCGCGCCGAAGCCGATCGACGGGCCGTAGCGGCCCGGTGGGTGCGGCCCGCTCGGGCGGTCGCGACGCCCCGCTGTACGGACGCCGACCGGTCACGAACCGTCGCACTGTCGTCGGCGAAGCGACCGTTGTTGACCTGCCAGCATCCACGAGCGGGGTGTCGTGACCTCACGAGCGCCGCGCCCGCACGAGCGCCGCGCTGCCACGCGAGTGGAACCGGCCCGCCGGACCCGCACCGTGCCTCCCGGCCGACGCAGGCACGCACGCGCTCACCCGCCCGGCTTGCGACACGCCCGAGGCTCGCGTAGAGTCTTCCCTTGGTCCTCCGCGCCTGCGCGGAGAACAGCTCGTTACCAAGCCCTCCGACCGTCGCGAACGCCGCGGTCGCGCGGTGCCCACGGTCCCTTCGACAGGGGCTGCGGGACTGGGCGGTGCGCACAACCCCCTCGCTCGACCGGCCCCTCGTGGGCAGTGACAGCGCGTGTGCACCAGGCAAGTGACCTTGGGTGCGGTCGTCCGACCGCACGGTACTCAGGAGGAAACCATGGCAGCAGTGTGCCAGGTGACCGGCGCCACCCCCGGCTTCGGTCACAACATCTCGCACTCGCACCGCCGGACGAAGCGTCGCTTCGACCCGAACGTGCAGAAGAAGACGTACTACGTGCCCTCGCTTCGTCGTAACGTCACGCTCACGCTCAGCGCGAAGGGCATCAAGGTGATCGACGCACGCGGCATCGAGTCCGTCGTCAAGGATCTCCTCGCCCGTGGGGAGAAGATCTGATGGCGAAAAAGGGTCAGGACATCCGTCCGATCATCAAGCTCCGCTCCACGGCGGGCACCGGGTTCACCTACGTGACCAAGAAGAACCGTCGCAACAACCCGGACCGTCTCGTGCTCAAGAAGTACGACCCGGTGGTCCGCAAGCACGTCGACTTCCGTGAGGAGCGCTAAGCATGGCGAAGAAGAGCAAGATCGCGAAGAACAACCAGCGCGCCGAGGTCATCGCGCGCTACGCCGAGCGTCGTCTCGAGCTGAAGAAGGCCCTCGTGGACCCGAACGGCACCGACGAGTCGCGTGAGGCCGCCCGCGTCGGCCTGCAGAAGCTCCCGCGCGACGCGTCGCCGGTCCGCTACCGCAACCGCGACGCCATCGACGGTCGCCCCCGTGGCCACCTCGGTGAGTACGGCATCAGCCGTGTCCGTTTCCGCGACATGGCCCACCGTGGCGAGCTGCCGGGCATCACGAAGAGCTCCTGGTAAGCACACACCCCCGTCGGACGCCCCGTCACCTGCTGGTGGCGGGGCGTTCGCCGTGTCCGGGGTACATCGCTCGTCACATCGGCCACATCTGACCCGTTGAACCCGCGACAGGCCCGGAAATCCGGGCGAGTCGGACGGAAACGCCCCGGACGGCTGGTAGGTTCGACCCCGGTTCCACGGGCATCGCGCCTGATGGCCCGACACATACCGAAGAAGTCCGAGGAGGACATCCAATGGCTGACAAGTCCCTGAACCGTACCGAGCTCGTCGCTGCCGTCGCGCAGGAGTCCGGCCAGAGCCAGGCCACCGTGAACGGCGTCGTCGACGCTCTGTTCAGCGTCGTCTCGAGCTCGGTCGCCGACGGCACCAAGGTCACGATCCCCGGCTGGATCGCCTTCGAGAAGACCCACCGTGCCGCGCGCACCGGCCGCAACCCGCAGACGGGCGAGGCCATCGAGATCGCCGCGAGCGACTCGGTCAAGGTCAGCGCCGGCTCGAAGCTCAAGGCTGCTGTCAAGTAACACGGACCTGCTGGTGAGGGGGACGGCTGCGGCCGTCCCTTTCGCATGTCCGGGGACGGTCCCGCCGGTCCGTCCGTCCCGCGGCCGGTCCGTCCACACCGCCGGGAGGCCCGGATCGCCGTCCACAGGTCGGCCCGCCGGGTTCTGTGGCCGGGTGGGCACCGCCTAGGCTTGTCGGGTGAACCGGATCGCGCGCACCATCGGCCCCGCCGTGCTGCTGCTCGCCGCGTTCTTCTCGCTGCTCATCGCCCTCGTGGTCGGTGGGGGAGCGAACCCCGCGCTCATCGCCGACCCCGGTGCCGCGGTCCGCTTCGGGCTGCCCATCGCGCGCATGATCGTCGACCTGGCCGCAGCCGCCACCATCGGCGGCCTCGCGCTGGCCACGATCGGGTTCTCGCGGACGGCCCGGGAGTGGGACCGCGCGATCGACGTCGCCGCCGGGGCGGCCGGCGTCTGGACCGTGGCGAGCGTCGTCGCGACGTTCTTCACCTTCCTCAGCGTCGCCGGGTCGCAGGTGTCGCTCGACGAGCAGTTCGGGCAGTCGATGGGGGTCTTCCTCACCGGCACCGACCTCGGGCTCGCCTGGCTCGTCACCGTGCTCGTCGCCGCTGCGGTCACGGTGCTCTGCTTCGCCGTCCGGTCCCGGGGCATGGTCGCCCTGACCGCCGGGGTCTCGATGGTCGGCCTGATCCCGCTCGCGCAGCAGGGGCACGCCGCCGGCACCGCGAGCCACGACGCCGCGGTCACCGCACTCGGCCTCCACCTGGTCGGCGCCGCCGCTCTGGGTCGGCGGCCTCGTGATGCTCGCGCTCGTCCGCCCGGTGCT
>NZ_BACW01000391.1:0-22638 GCF_000333315.1 Curtobacterium sp. B8 | reverse complement strand
ACGGCACGCCGCCAGCCGAGGACGACACCGCGGGTGGCAGCCCGGACGACGCCGACCCAGCCGCCNGCGCCGGCCGCGACGCCCACAGCACGGCCCCCACGACGACCGCCCCCGCCACGACCTCGACCGCGTCCGGCACCTCCCCGAACGCCGCCCACGAGGCGAGCACCCCGACCACGGGCACGAGCATCGAGAACGGCGCGACCGTGCTCGACGGGTAGGTCCCCATCAGCCGCGACCAGATGCCGTACCCGACGAGGGTCGCCACGAGGACGATGTAGAGCAGGCCGAGGTCGGCCGGCAGTGCTGCGCGTGTGAAGACCGTGCCGAGCGCCTCCCCGATGCGCGACGGACCCTCGACGACCACCGACAGCACCGCCATCGGCACCGGCGGCACGATCGACCACCAGAGCGTGAGGTGCAGCGGGTTCGGGGCCCCGGCCCGCCGCGTCGCGACGTTGCCGATCGCCCACCCGAGCGCCCCGCAGAGCGCCAGCACGACCGGCAGGAGCGCCGCCGCCTGCGCACGGTGCACCGCGATCGCCGCGAGCGCGCACACCGCGATCGTCACCCCGACGACCTGCCGCCCGGTGAGGCGCTCCCGCAGGAAGACCCCGGCGAGGACGACCGTGAACGGCGCCGACGCCTGCAGCACCAGCGACGCCAGCCCCGAGGGCATGCCCGACGCCATGCTCAGGTAGAGGAACGCGAACTGCAGGACCCCGAGCCCGAACCCCACCAGCAGCAGCCGGCCGAACGGGATGCGCGGCCGCGGCACGAAGAGCACCGTCGGCACCGCGAGCAGGGTGAACCGGAGCGCGGCGAGCAGGAACGGCGGGAAGTGGTCGAGCGCCAGGGCGGTGGCGGGGAAGTTCAGGCCACGGCCACGACGACGGCGAGGAGACGGTCACGAGCGAGCACGCCTCCAGCCTGGCGAGCACGACGCTGTAGCACCAGCGAATCTTCAGAGAGCGACGATGTAGTGTCCCTGCATGGTCGACTTCGACGTGCAGCTCCTCGCGGTCCTCCGCGAACTCGCCGACCGCGGCAGCGTCACCGCCGTCGCCGAGGCCACCCACCGCACCCCGAGTGCGGTGTCGCAGCAGCTCCGCACCCTCCAGCGGCAGGCCGGGGTCCCGCTCGTCGAACGTCGGGGCCGCGGCGTCTGCCTCACCGAGGACGGCCGGGTGCTCGCGGGGCTCGCCACCGGGGTGGCCACCGCCGTCGCCGCGGTGGACGCCGCCTGGCGCGAGCACTTGGGCGGCACCATCGGCCAGGTCGACCTCGCGATCTTCCCGTCGGCCGCCGAGCTCCTGCTCCCCGGCCTCCTCAGCCGGATGCGGGAACACCCGGGCATCGAGCTCGTGCTCGTCGACGTGGACGTCAGCGAGGACGAGTTCGGGCCGCTCGCCGCCGACCACGACGTCGTCGTCGGGCACCGTCCGGACGGCGCGCCGCCCGCGGGACGGGCAGGCCTCCGGACGTTCCCGCTGCTGCGCGAGCCGCTCGACGTCGCGTTCCCGACCGACCACCCCCTCGCCGGACGCCGTCGGGTCGCCATCGACGACGTCGTGGGGGAGACGTGGATCGGGGTCCCGGAGAGCTACCCCATCGACCGGGTGCTCACCGCGCTCGCGGCCGCGACGGACACTCCGCCGAGCGTCGCCTTCCGGACGATCCACCTCCCGCTCATCGAGAACCTCGTCGCCGCCGGGCACGGCATCGCCCTGGTGCCGCGCTGGACCTCGGGCACACGGGCGCCGGGCCGGTTCCACCTCGCCGAGCTCGCGGACGTCCGGGCCGGACGTCGCATCGACGCGCTCGTCCGCCCGGACCGTGCGGTCCGTCCCGGGGTGCGGACCGTCCTGGAGGCGCTGGTCGCCGAGGCGCACGACGTCACCGCCTGAGCCGGTGACGGTCGCGGCGGGGCCGACCCGGGCCTCCAGGCCGATGCGTGACGCACGACCGCAGACGGCCGCCTCCGCGCTTCGCGGGGACGGCCGTCGGACGTGGAGCGTCGGACTTGGAGCGTCGGGCGTGGAGCGTCAGACGTCCAGGTGGTCGACCAGCTCGTCCGCGAGCCCCGTGTACGTCGCCGGCGTGAGGTTCGTCAGCCGCGCCTTCGCGCCGTCCGAGATGTCGAGGCCGTTCACGAACGCGACCAGGTCCGCCTGGCCGATCCGCTTGCCGCGCGTGAGCTCCTTGAGCATCGCGTAGGGGTCCTCGATGTTCGACTGCCCGGCGGTGACCTCGGCGCGGATGACCGTCTGGATCGCCTCGCCGAGCACCTCCCAGTTGCCGTCGAGGTCCTCGGCGAGCCGCGCCTCGTTGACGGCGATCTCGGACAGGCCGCGACGGAGGTTGTCGAGCGCGAGCAGGGAGTGGCCGAACGCGACGCCGATGTTCCGCTGCGTCGTGGAGTCGGTCAGGTCGCGCTGCAGGCGGCTCGTGACGAGGGTCTCGGACAGCGTCGAGAACAGGGCCGACGAGATCTCGAGGTTCGCCTCGGCGTTCTCGAAGCGGATCGGGTTGATCTTGTGCGGCATCGTCGACGACCCCGTGGCACCCGCGACCGGGATCTGCGTGAAGTACCCCATCGAGATGTAGGTCCACACATCGGTGGCGAGGTTGTGCAGGATGCGGTTCGCATGGCGGACGCGGTCGTACAGCTCGGCCTGCCAGTCGTGCGACTCGATCTGCGTCGTCAGCGGGTTCCAGGTCAGCCCGAGGCCCTCGACGAACTCCTTCGACAGCGCGGGCCAGTCGGCCTCGGGGTCGGCGGCGAGGTGGGCCGAGAACGTGCCCGTCGCGCCGCTGAACTTGCCGAGGTACTCGGTCGCCTCGACCTGCGCGAGCACCCGCTCCAGGCGGTACACGACCACCGCGAGCTCCTTGCCGAGCGTCGTCGGCGTCGCGGGCTGCCCGTGCGTGTGCGAGAGCATCGGGACGGCCTTGAGCTCCTCGGCCATCTGGCGGAGCGCCGCGATCACTGCCTTGAACGCCGGCAGCCAGACCTGGTCGACGGTGTCGCGCACGGTGATGGCGTACGAGAGGTTGTTGACGTCCTCGCTCGTCGCGGCGAAGTGGGTGAGCTCCGCGATCGCGTCGAGGCCGAGCTCCGACAGCCGCCGGCGGACGAAGTACTCGACCGCCTTGACGTCGTGCCGGGTCGTCGCCTCGATCTCGCCGAGCTCGGCGATCTGCTCCTGCCCGAAGGTCTCCGCGACGCGGCGCAGTGCGGCCTTGTCGTCGACGCTCAGCGGCGACGTGGTGAACATCGCGTGGTCGGTCAGGAAGACCAGCCACTCGACCTCGACCACGATGCGGGCGCGGTTGAGGCCGGCCTCGGAGAGGTGCTCGCCCACCGTGTGCACGATCGGGTAGTACCGCCCGTCGAGCGGGCTGATCGGCTGCGGGGGAAGGGGGGTCATGGGGCTCCCTGACGGACTGCCGGCTCGAGTTGGCGGAAGAGCGCCCGGCAGGCCCGTTCGACGGTCGAGAGCACTCGGTCGAACTCGTGCCGGTCCGCGTAGTACGGGTCCGGTACGTCGGTCTGCTGGGGCCAGGCGTCGTCGTACCGCAGCAGGAGCGTCACCTTCGCGGCGTCGTCCATGGTCGGTGCCCACGACCGCAGGACGCGTTCGTGGGAGCGGTCGAGTGCGACCACCAGGTCGAGGTCCGGGAACCGGTCCGGGTCGAACTGGCGGGCGCGATGCCTGCTCCCATCGTATCCGCGCGCGGCGAGGGCCGCGATCGTCCGCTCGTCCGCCGGCTCGCCGACGTGCCAGTCGCCGGTGCCCGCGGACTCGACGACGAACCGGTCGCTCATCCCGGCGTCGGCGGCGAGCTGCGCGAACACGATGCCGGCCATGGGGGAGCGGCAGATGTTGCCGCTGCAGACGAACGAGACGCGGAACGGGGCGTCGGCGTCCTGGGTCATGGGGACATCATGGCGCAGCAGGCGGTGGTCGGCGACACCCCCGATCCGGCCGGGAGGCACGGTGCGGGTCATGGACGACGGCTCCACTACGCAGGTGGTGGCGTCGGGTGCGTGCGCGCTCACGCGCGCCGGAGGTGCGGTCCGGCGGTGCCCGGTGCGGCGGTGCGCGGCGCCGAGGCACCCGGTCCGGCGGTGCGCGGCGCCGAGGCGCCCGGTCCGGCGGTGCCCGGTGCGGTCACGCGCGGCCGCGGTCGAGCACCGGCCGCACGAACAGGCCGATCAGCCAGGCGAAGACGGCCAGGACGAAGGCGCCCACGATGCCCCACCCGAAGGAGTCGACGTGCAGCCCGAAGCCGATCGCGGTCGAGATCCCGGCGACGATGAGCAGCAGCACGGCGTTCACGACGAACGAGATGAGCCCGAGGGTCAGGATGTACAGCGGGAACGCGACAACCCGGATGATCGTCCCGATGACCGCGTTGACGAGGCCGAAGACGAACGCGACGAGCAGGAACGTGAGGACGGTCGCGGTCGTGCCGCCGTCCCCGAACGCGGTCACGGAGACGCCGCTCACCAGGAGGGTGGTGAGCCAGAGCGCGAGGGCGTTGACGACGAGGCGGACGAGGAATCGCATGCGCCCATGATGCCCGGGCCCACCAGGGCGCGTGCCGCGAGACCGCTGCCGGTACCCTGACGGGATGAGCGACGAGCGCGTCCACATCCGTCCCGACATCGCCGTGCTGCCCGCGTACAAGCAGGGTCGTCAGGCAGCGGCGGACGCGTTCAAGCTCTCGAGCAACGAGAACCCCTTCCCGCCGCTGCCCGGTGTCGTGCAGGCCGTGCAGGCGCAGACGGCGTTCAACCGCTACCCGGACGCCACCGCCCTCGCCGTCCGTGCCGAGCTGGCGCGCCGGTTCGACGTCACCGCGGACGAGGTCCACGTCGCCCCCGGCAGCGTCGCGATCCTGCACGAGCTGGCGAAGGCCACGAGCGGCCCCGGCGACGAGGTCGTCTACGCCTGGCGGTCCTTCGAGGCCTACCCCGGGGTCGTCACCGTCGCGGGGGCGACGAGCGTGCAGGTGCCGAACCGGCCGGACGGCGGGCACGACCTCGACGCGATGGCCGCCGCCGTCACCGAGCGCACCCGCATGGTGATCGTCTGCACGCCGAACAACCCCACGGGCCCGATCGTCACCGCTGACGAGTTCGACCGGTTCATGGCGTCCGTGCCGTCGACCGTGCTCGTGGTCCTCGACGAGGCCTACGCCGAGTTCGTCACCGACCCTGCGGCGGTCCGCGGCGGAGCGCTCATCGGACGCTTCCCGAACCTGGTCGTCCTGCGGACGTTCTCGAAGGCGTACGGACTCGCCGGCCTCCGTGTCGGCTACGCGATCGGGCCGCAGTACGTGCTCGACGCCGTCCGTGCGTGCGCGATCCCGCTGTCGGTCACCGCGCAGGGGCAGGCCGCGGCGCTCGCGAGCCTCGAGCGCGAGGACGAACTGCTCGAACGCGTCGCCGAGCTCGCCGACAGCCGCGACCGCATCGTCGCCGCGCTGCGCGACCAGGGCTGGCCCGTCCCCGACGCCCAGGGCAACTTCGTCTGGCTGCCGACCGGCACCGGGACGGCTGCCGCAGCCGAGGCGTTCGAGGCCGCGGGGATCATCGTCCGCGCCTTCCCACCGGAGGGCATCCGCATCTCGATCGGCGAGCACGAGGCTGTGGAAACGCTCCTCGAAACGGCCCGGTCGCTTGTGGGGGACCTCACATCGGCCCGTTGACCGCTGCCGCTACGCTGGCCCGCATGTCATTCCGCGCCGCGGCTCCCGCGACGAGCACCATCCGGCTCCTCGACCCCGAGGGTCGGTTCGTGGAGACCGACGAGAACGCCGAGTTCGCCGCCGCAGCGCGGGCGATCCCGGACGAGACCCTGCTGGCGATGCACCGCCGCATGGTGCTCACCCGCCGGTTCGACCACGCCGGACACAACCTCCAGCGCACCGGGCAGCTCGGGCTCTGGGTGCCGAGCCACGGACAGGAAGCCGCGCAGACCGGCTCCGTCTTCGCGCTCCGCGCCCAGGACCACGTCTTCCCGTCGTACCGCGAGCACGCCGTCACCACCGAGCGTGGCGTCGAGCCGATGGAGATCATCGCGATGTACCGCGGCCAGACGCACGGCGGCTGGGACCCGGACGAGCGTGGGAACACGCACATCTCGACGCTCGTGATCGGCTCGCAGACGCTGCACGCGACCGGGTACGCGCTCGGGCAGAAGCTCGACGGCGTCGTCGGTACGGGCGATCCGGACGTCGACGCATGCTCCATCGTGTACTTCGGCGACGGCGCGACCAGCCAGGGCGACGTGAACGAGGCGTTCGTCTTCGCCACCTCGACGCAGGCGCCCGTCGTGTTCTTCCTGCAGAACAACCACTGGGCGATCTCCGTCCCGGTGACCGTGCAGTCGCCGACCCCGCTCGTCGACCGCCCGCGTGGCTTCGGCATCCCGAGCGTCCTCATCGACGGCAACGACATCCTCGCGTCCTACACGGCATCCGTCGTCGCGACCGAGCACGCCCGCAGCGGCCAGGGTCCGGCGTTCATCGAGGCCGACACCTACCGCATCGGCGCCCACACCAGCTCGGACGACCCGAGTCGGTACCGCGCCGACGGCGAGCTCGAGGACTGGGTCCGCCGCGACCCGATCGCGCGTTCCGAGGCCTACCTCCGCTCGAAGGGCGCGACCGACGAGCAGTTCGCCGCGTTCGACGCCGAGGGCGAGGACCTCGCCGCCGACGTCCGTCGCCGCACGGTGGAGCTGACCCCGCCGCCCGTCGACGTCATGTTCGACAACGTCTACCGCGAGCCGCACCCGCTCGTCGCCGAGCAGAAGGCCTGGCTCGAGCACTACGAAGCCGGCTTCGAGGGGAGCGCCCACTGATGAGCACGACCGAGCAGCTCTTCGACTACACGCTCCGGGCCCACCCCGGCGCCGGCGAGGTCCCGAGCGACCCCACCCCCACGCTGACCATGGCCAAGGCGCTCAACGCCGGGCTCGCCGCCGCGATGGAGGCCGACGACAAGGTCCTGCTCATGGGCGAGGACATCGGCCAGCTCGGCGGGGTCTTCCGCATCACCGAGGGCATGCAGGACCGCTTCGGCCCCGAGCGCGTGCGGGACACCCCGCTCGCCGAGTCCGGCATCATCGGCACCGCGATCGGCCTGGCCCTGCGCGGCTACCGACCGGTCGTCGAGATCCAGTTCGACGGCTTCGTGTGGCCCGGCTTCGACCAGATCACCTCGCAGCTCGCGAAGATGCAGAACCGGCTCCCGGCGCACATGTCGCTGCCGGTCGTCATCCGCATCCCCTACGGCGGCCACATCGGTGCCGTGGAGCACCACCAGGAGTCCCCGGAGGCGTACTTCGCGCACACCGCCGGCCTCCGGGTCGTGAGCCCGAGCACCCCGAACGACGCCTACTGGATGATCCAGGAAGCAGTGGCGTCGAAGGACCCGGTGGTCTTCCTCGAGCCGAAGTCCCGTTACTGGCCGAAGGGGCAGGTCGACCTCGTCGACGGCCACGTGCCGATGCACACCACGCGGGTCGCCCGCACCGGCACCGAGGTCACCCTCGTCGGCCACGGCGCGATGGTCGCCACGCTCATGCAGGCGGCCGAGATCGCCGAGTCCGAGGGCACGAGCTGCGAGGTCGTGGACCTCCGCTCGATCTCCCCGATCGACTGGGAGCCGCTGCTCGCCTCGGTCGCGAAGACCGGTCGGCTCGTCATCGCACAAGAGGCGTCGGGCTTCGTGAGCGTCGGCAGCGAGATCGCCGCCACGGTCGCGGAGCGTGCCTTCTACACGCTGCAGGCGCCCCCGCTGCGGGTGTCCGGCTTCGACGTCCCGTTCCCGGTGTCGAAGCTCGAGCACCTCCACCTCCCGGACGCCGACCGCGTCCTCGAGGCCGTCGACCGCGCTCTCGCGTACTGACCCCCGTCCGACCCCGAACGACGTCGAAGGAGCCGTAGTGGCCGCCGCCGAATTCCCCCTGCCCGACGTGGGCGAAGGCCTCACCGAGGCCGAGATCGTCCAGTGGCGTGTCGCCATCGGGGACGAGATCGCCGTCGACCAGGTGCTCGTGGAGATCGAGACGGCGAAGTCGCTCGTGGAGCTCCCGTCGCCGTTCTCCGGCACCGTGACGGGCCTGCTCGTCGCGGAGGGCGACACCGTCGAGGTCGGCAAGCCGATCATCCGGGTCGACTCGGACGTGGTCGCCGGTGGCCAGCCGGGAGGCTCCACCCCCGTCGCCGAGGCGGCTCCCGTGTCGCCCGTGGTCGCCCCCACCCCGTCGGTCGCGCCCGCAGAGCCCGCTCCCGCCGCGCCGGCTCCCGCTGCGTCCACGCCGGCAGCCGCTCCTGCGGCGCCCGCCCCGGCCGCGGCGCCCACCCCGGCAGCGGCTCCGGCCGTGGCCGCTCCCGCCGCGCAGGCTCCCGTCGCACCGGACGCTCCCGCGGCCGCGGCGCCGTCCGCGGCACCGACGTCCGTCGCCGACGGCGCAGCCGTCGTCGGCACCGACGAGACGTCCGGCGCGGTCCTCGTGGGGTACGGCTCCGCGACCTCCGCGCCGTCGCGTCGGAAGCCGGGAGCCCGCCGGGCCGCGGCCCTCGCGGCCGAGGCGAGCCGCGCCTCCAGTGCGGACGCGGCGGCAGCCGCCGAAGCGGCATCCGACCCGGGTGAGGACTCGACCGCCGACGCCGTCGCCAGCCAGGGCACGCGCCCGCGCAAGCAGAGCGTGGCGACGAACGTCCTCGCCAAGCCGCCGATCCGGAAGCTCGCCCGTGACCTCGGCGTCGAGCTGAGCGAGATCGTCGCGACGGGCCTCTCGGGTGAGATCACGCGCGACGACGTGATCCGGCACGCGAAGCAGGCCAGCGTGTTCCGCAACATCGAGACGCCCGAGTGGGGCGAGGTGCGCAGCGAGACAATCCCGGTCAAGGGCGTCCGCAAGGCCATCGCGACCGCCATGACCACCTCGGCGTTCACCGCTCCGCACGTGTCGCTGTTCGTGGACGTCGACGCGACGCACACGATGGAGTTCGTCAAGCGGCTCAAGGCCTCGCCGACGTTCGCCGGGGTCAAGGTGTCGCCGCTGCTCATCGTGGCGAAGGCCGTCATCTGGGCCGTCCGTCGCAACCGCTCGGTGAACTCGACCTGGACCGACAGCGAGATCATCGTCCACCACTTCGTCAACCTCGGCATCGCCGCTGCGACCCCGCGCGGGCTCATCGTCCCGAACATCAAGGACGCGCAGGACATGTCGCTCCTCGAACTGGCGCAGGCGCTCGAGCAGCTCACGATCACCGCCCGCGACGGCAAGACGACCCCCGCGCAGATGGCGAACGGCACGGTGTCGATCACGAACATCGGGGTGTTCGGCATGGACACCGGGACGCCGATCCTCAACCCGGGCGAGGTCGCGATCGTGGCCATGGGGACGATCAAGCCGAAGCCGTGGGTCGTCGACGGCGAGGTCCGCTCGCGCATGGTGACGACCATCGGGGCGTCCTTCGACCACCGGGTCGTCGACGGCGACGTGGCATCGCGCTTCGTGCACGACGTGGCCTCGGTGCTCGAGGAGCCAGCGCTGCTGCTCGACTGACGGTCGGAGGCTGCGGTCGGCGGCGGCGGCGGCGGCGGCGGCGGTGCTGCGGCGGCGGTGCCCGGTCGCGGTGGCGGTCGGCGGCGGTCGTGCGGGATTCCGCACGACCGGGGCCGGGTTGCGCGGAAGTTCCGCGGAGTTCACCCGGATGTCGGTGGCCGGGGTGAGGATCGGAGCATGGTCCACCAGCTCCTGGTCCCCCCGCAGGAGATCCGAACGGATCGGCTGCTCCTGTCACCGCTGACGCCCGGTGACGTCGACGACGTGCACGCGCTCTTCTCGGACGCCCGCACGTGGCAGCACCTGCCCGAGGGTCGGCACCGCGACCGTGCGCAGACCGTCGCGCTGGTCCAGGCGAAGATCGGCGGCCGCATCCGCCACGGGCTCGGGTCCTGGCTGGTCCGCTCCGTGCATGACGGCGGGTTCCTCGGTGTCGCCGGTGTGGACATGACAGCCGGGCACGTCTGGAACCTGGGCTACCGGTTCGTGCCGGAGTCGTGGGGCAACGGCTACGCGACCGAGGCCGCCGTGGCCGCAGTGCGGGCCGCGCACGACGCCGCCCCCGACGTGCCGGTCACCGGTCGGGTGCTCACGAACAACCCGGGGTCGGCGGTCGTGCTCCGTCGCGCCGGCCTCTCGCTCGTCTGGCAGGGCACGACCGCTGCGCCGACGCCGGTCGGGGTGGAGCGGCAGGTGTGGGCCGACCGCGGCCTCACCGACGAGCAGCATGCCTGGCTCGTCGAGCACGCCTGATCGCTGGCGCGCTCTCGCGGGGCGGTGCCCTCGCTGCTCGGTGCCCTCGCTGCACGGTGCCCTCGCCGCACGGTGCGAGGTTTCGCGCATGGTGCGAGGGGCAAGGCCTCGCACGGTGTGCAGAACCTCGCACCATGCCACCGCCACGTCGCACGGTGCGAGGTGCACGCCGCGCGGCGCACGGTGCGAGGTTTCGCGCGTGGTGCGAGGGGCAAGGCCTCGCACGGTGTGCACAACCTCGCACCATGCCACCGCCTCGCCGCACGGTGCGAGGTTTCGCGCATGGTGCGAGGGACAAGGTCTCGCACCATGTGCACAACCTCGCACCGTGGCACCGCACCGCCGCGTCGCCCCCGGGTCAGCGGAACAGCGCGTCGCACAGCCGCGGCAGCTCCGCCCGCAAGGACCACTGCACGGTGTTCCAGTCGTGACCGCTCCGTGGCGCCGACGCGATCGTGGTCCGGATGCCGGCTCGGGTGGCGGCGGCGCCGAGCTCCCGGGCGTTCTCGCTGAACTCGCGGTCGCTCGACCCCGCCGTCAGCCAGAGCTCGTGCCCGCGGTACGGCTCGTGCGCGGCCATGAGCGCCCGCGGTGCCGCTGCCTCCCAGCGGGCGACCGAGCCGCCGAACGCCTGGTCCGCGCTGTGCTGCGGCGACTGGTCGATGGGCTGCAGCTCACTCGAGATCGCGAGCGCGGCCCCGAAGTCGTCCGGGTGCCCGGTCAGGAACTGCACGGCGCAGGTCGCCCCCTGCGAGAACCCGACCATGCCCCAGTGCGCGCGGTCCCGGGTCACCGGCAGGTGTGACGTCGTCCATGCCGGGACGTCCTCCGTGACGTAGGTGTCGACGTCGCCGAGCTGCGAGTCGACGCACATCGTGTTGCGTCCTGGTGCGGAGAGCTGGTCGACGGACAGCACGACCGGCGCGCGACCGTGGTGCGCGGCGGCGTACGCGTCGAGCACGGTGCTCATCCGGCCCGCCGTGAACATGTCGCTCGGGGCTCCGGGTTGCCCGGCGAACGCAAGGACGACGGGCAGCGGCCGCGGGTCCCGCACGAGGGCGGCCGGCGGCAGGTAGACGACCGCGGGCCTGGCGTCGAAGTGCGACCGTCGGCCGGGGATCTCCACGGTGCGCACCTCGCCCACCGCCGGCATCGTGGTCGCCGGCGTCGCGTGCGCGTCGAACGCCGGGTACGGGTCGCTGTCGACGACGGTGCCGAGGGTCGGGTACTTCGCAAACTCCACGTTCACCCCGAGCGCCGGGACGAGCAGTGCCGCCGGCACGAGGACGATCGCCATCGCGCGGCGCCAGCGTCCTCCCTGCACCAGGGCGGTGCCCGCGAGGGCGAGGGTCGCGGCAGCGAGTGCGCACCACATCCGTGTCACCGGGCTGAGGGACACCCCGAACAGGTCGAGCACGTCGCTCGTCAGCCAGCAGGCGAGGAGCACGACCGCGGCTGCGGCTGCCGCGATCCCCGCTCGCACCCCGACACCGCGCCACGCAACGGGAGAGCGCCAAGCAACACCTCGATGCCGGACCGCGGGCAGGAGCACGAGCACCGCGACCACCGCGAACGCCACGTCGATCGGCACGAGCTTCGACGGGGCCTGCAGCTGCGTCGCGAGCAGCCACTCGGTCGCGGTCATCCCCGGCCGGCCGGCGAGGTGGGACGTGCGCCGCCAGCTTCGGCGCCCGCCGCCGTGACGTCGGTCCGCCGGTGCGCCTGGCGGAGCGCCCAGAGGTGCTTCGGCCGGAGCCCCGGGACGTACGCGGTCGCGAGTGCCCGCGCCACCCGGGGCACGTGCAGCGGGGTCGGCACCACGAGCCAGAGCGGCTCGTGGCGCGCGCCGAACTTCTCCTTGAACCGCTGCAGGGACCGGAAGCCGTACACGGGTTCGAGCACACGGGCCAGCAGCGCCGACCCTCGGGCGACGAGCGCACCCGCGTCGGGGTGCACGGCCAGCGGTGTGCCGGACAGGCTGATCGTGGTGAGCCCGGCCTCGCGGGCGCGCAGTGCGGTGCGGGCGATGAGGAACTCCATCACCCCGGGCATGCCGCCCTCGCCCCGGCGCATCACGTCGAGCGTCCAGCCGGTGAGGGTCCCGTGCTCGTACACGGGTAGCCAGCTCGTCACGCCGACGACGTGGTCCTCGGCGTCGAGCGCGAGCATGAGCCGCACGTCGGGGTCGTCGAGCTCCCGGAGCCCGCCGAGCGTGAAGCCCATCTCCGGCAGCCGGCGGTCCGCCGCCCACCGGGTGCAGATCGTCTCGACCTCGTGGCGGTGCGCGGCCGAGAGTGCGCCGAAGGTCGTCCACGCGTCCCGAACGCCCTCGCGGTCGGCGCGGTTCGACGCCGTCCGGAGGTCCTGCCGCTTCTTGCCGCTCAGGCTGAACGCCGTGACGTCGAGCACCGCCTCGACGCCGACCGGCAGCGCTGTCCAGCCGTCGGCAGCGAGGATCTCCCGCACCGGCTCGTGCACGCTCGTGAACGCGGGCACCCAGCCCTTGCGCTCGCAGGAGTCCGCGAAGTCCCGGAGGACGACTGCGCGGTCGGCGGCGGCGCAGACGGGATCCGAGACCGTCAGCGCGACGTCCCCGTGCACGCGGTACGCCACCGCACCCAGCCCCGCCGGGTGCACCCAGGTGGCGTTCCCGTGCCAGGTGCCCATGTGACCGAGGCTGCCGGCGTCCCCGTCGCGGAGCATCGCCACGAGCGCGGCCTGCGAGCCGTCCACGGCGCGGAAGCGTGCCCGGACGAGACGCCCGTGCAGCCCGAGCACCACCGCGAGGACGACCGCCGGCACGACCCAGGCGCCGAGGAGGGTCGCCTGCCACTCGAGTGCGTCGAGCCCGAGCCCCTGCCACTGCACCCCGCCGTCGTGCAGGGGTTCGATGAGGAACGCGTCCGCGAGCACGACGGTCAGGACGACGAGCACCCCCACGGCGATCGTGACGCCGAGTCGCCGACCGTGCTGCACGAGCCAGGCGGCGAGCAGCAGGAGCACCCCGACCGCGGCGGTCGAGTCGTCGCGCATCGCGTCCGCGAACGGCGACAGGACCCCGTCGGCATCAGGCACGACGAGCGTCACCAGGGTGCCCGCTCCGAGCGCGCTCAGCGTCGCCACCACGACGGTGCGCGCGGGCGGCAGGGCGCGGACGGTCCGGTCCGCCTCGTGGTGGACCGGCCTGGAGGCACGGTGCGCGACGAGCGCGCCCGCTGCGGTCCCGAGGAGGGTCGCCAGGGCACGTGCCAGGTCCGATCCGTGCCCGGCGAACAGCACGAGCGTGAGGACGACCGTCCACAGGACCGTCCGGACGCGCCACCGCCACTGGAGCGTCATCGTGGCCGAGGCGGCCCCGAGGAGTGCCACGGCGACGGTCGAGGGTGCGAGGAGCGGTTGGCCGGTCGCCGTCTCGGCGTGGGCCTCGCCGAGCGCGGAGCCGACGGTCACCGCGACGAGCGTTGCCAGCACGGCGAGTGCGGGAGCGACGACGCCGATGACGACGGTCCGGACCGACCCGAGCGCGCGTTCGGCCACCACGGTCGTCGCGACCACCGCGGCGAGTGCCAGGCAGGCGACCGGCGGGTGGTGCGGGAAGTCCGGCTCCGAGTGCAGCAACCGCGCGGAGACGACCGCGAGCACCGCGGCGACCGCCACGACGACGGAGACCGGGAGCGCGCGGAGACGGGTGAGGACGGGAGGAACTGCCACGGTCTCATCGAAGCGGTCGCCGCACCCCGGGCACATCGCTCCGCGGCGTGATCCTCGGGTGGCCGATCGGCCACCGGGCGGTCATCCGACCGGCGGGGTGTGCTCGGCCGGGATCCGGAGGTGCAGGGCGAAGCCGTCACCGGGCTGCGGGCCGGCCTCGAGCGACCCGCCGAGCAGTGAGGCCCGCTCGCCGAGCCCGATGAGCCCGAGCCCGGACCCGGGGAGCTCGAGGCGTTCCGCACGCGCCGGACCGTTCACGAGGTCGACGAGCACGGTCCCGTCGTGGAGGCGTGCGCTCACCCGCACCGCGGCGTCCGGGGCGTGCTTGCGCACGTTCGTGAGGCCTTCCTGCACGAAGCGGTACACGGCACGCTGGACGGGTTGGCCGAGCGTCTCCGGCAGGTCCACGGTCGCGGTGGTCTCGAGGCCGCTGTCGGCGATGAGCCGCGGGAGGTCGGCGAGCACCGGCTGCGGGGCGATCTCCCGCGCGGTGCCGCCCGAGGCGCGGAGCACCTGCACCATCTCGCGGAGCTCCTGCAGCGTGACGACGCAGAGCTGCCGGATCGTGCGGGCGAAGCCGCGCTCGGCCTCGTCGCGCCCGGCGACCTGCACGGCTCCGGCCTGGACGGCGATGAGGGTGACCTGGTGCGAGACGACGTCGTGCATCTCGCGGGCGAGGAGTGCCCGTTCGCGGGAGAGTGCGACCTCGGCGGCCTGCCGTCGTTCGTCCTCGCGGGCCAGACGGACCTCGGTCAGCTGCTCGGTCAGGCGGGCGCGCGTCCGGACGAGCAACCCGATGGCGAGCGGCCCGATGGCGAAGATGGCGGCGTACAGCACCGACACGACGAGCTCGCCCATGGTCTGCGGCGGTCCGACGAACCCGGCGAAGCCGACGAACTGCACGGCGGCGGCGACGAGCATCAGCCAACGGCGGTCGGTCCGCTCCCCGAGCGTGAACAGCGCGATGCTCGCCGCGACGACCGCCGACCCGACGAACAGGCCGGGCATCGTCAGCGCGAAGGCGAGCACCGGGGCGCGGCGTCGGAGCAGCAGCGCCGCGGCGGCGGCGAGCGACAGCCAGGTCTCGAGGGCGGTCGCTCCCGAGATGTCGAGCACGGCGTCGGCGACGGCGGCGGCGACGAAGAGCGCGTCGACCAGCCACCACGGTGCCCGGTGCGCACGCGCCCAGCGCAGGCCGGTGTCGACGAGGCGGTCGAGCCTCCCGTCGGCGTCGTGCAGCGCCTGCGCGAGCCGGGTCCGGTCCCGGTGCTCAGCCATCCAGGAGTCCTGCCTCGGCGGCGCGCAGCGCCAGCTGGACCCGCGTCGCGACGCCGAAGGTCACGAGCAGGGCGCGGACGTCCTCCTTGACGGTGCCCGTGCTGACCCCGAGCCGGCGTCCGATCTCGGGGTTGCTGGCCCCGTCGGCGATGCACGCGAGGACGGCGCGCTCCCGGTCACTGAGGTGCGGCGGCTCGATCGGGGCCCGTGCGGCGAACAGCCGTCGACGGTCGACCCCCGGTGCGATCACGACGCCACCGCGGGCGAGGACGCGGACGTACTCGGCGAGGGCCTCCGGGTCGGTGTCCTTGAGCAGGAAGCCGGCGGCGCCGAGTTCCATCGCCCGACCGATGTACTCCTCCGCGTCGAAGGTCGTGAGCATCGCGACCGAGGGCGGGTCCGTGAGGGACTGCAGCTCGCGGAGGACGTCCAGCCCGTTGACGTGGGGCATGCGGACGTCGAGCAGCACCACGTCCGGGCGGTGCTCAGCGATCACCCGCACGGCGTCCACGTCGTTCGACGTCGCCACCACGTCGATGTCCGGGGCCGCACCGAGGATGAGTTCGAAGCCGTACCGGACGAGCGTCTCGTCGTCGACGATCACCACCGAGGTCACGGGCGTCATCTTGTCACGGGCGTTGGTGTTCCGGGACGGACTCGCTACTGTGATGGGAACTGGTCATGTCCGCGCATGACCACCTCTCGTACCACCAGGACAGCAACGGAGCAGACCGAGCGATGACGACCCGCATCACCGAGGGTGCTGAACCCAAGCACCAGCAGCTGCGGCGGATCCTGCTCGACCTCGCCACCACGCGCCTGGCGCCCGGCGCCGCGATCCCGTCCGAGCGGCAGCTCATCCAGGAGTACGGGGTGTCCCGGATCACGGTGCGCGAGGCCCTCGGCCAGCTCGTCAACGAGGGCTACCTCGAACGGGTCCGCGGCAAGGGCACCTTCGTCGCACACCGCCCCGTGCAGTCGACGCTGCACCTGGCGTCCTTCACGGAGGAGATGCGGGCGCTCGGGCACGTCCCGACCACCGTCGTGCTCGTCCGCGAGGAACGCGTCCCGCCGTCGGACACCGTCGCGGCGCTCCGCCTCGGCGAGGGCGAGACGGCGTACCACCTCAAGCGTCTCCGGATGGCGGACGGGGCGCCGGTGTCGATCGACGACGCCTGGCTCTCGGCGTCGGCGTTCCCCGGCCTGCTCGACCAGGACCTGTCGGGGTCGGTGTACTCGCTCGCGGCGACGGAGTACCGGACGCCGATCGACCGGGCGCAGCAGACCGTGGCGGCGAAGCCCGCGGCCGACGACGTGGCGACGCTGCTCGGCACGAAGACCGGGGCGCCGGTGCTCGAGTTCGACCGGGTGTCGTACTCGGGGGACCGGCCCGTCGAGCACTCGCGCTCGTGGTACCGGTCGGACCGCTACCGCGTGCAGATGGAGGTCACGGCGGCGCCGCAGGCGGTCGCGTAGGCGCGCGCGGCGCGCGGCGCGCGCGGCGCGCGGCCCGAGACTCGGGCTGAGCGACAGTTCTCGGGCTCCGGGCCGCGAGAACGGTCCCCCACGCCGAGACTCGGCGCGCGCGGCCCGAGACTCGGCGCGCGCGGCCCGAGACTCGGCGCGCGCGGCCCCGCGCCTACGCCTCGAAGAGCGCGTCGCCCTCGCGGACCGTGGTGCCGACCGTGCCCTGCGGCACCGAGTCCGGCGCGGAGCCGAGCACGACGACCGGGCAGATCGGCGAGTAGCCGGCGGCCGAGATGACCGACGGGGTGAACCGGACGACCGGGTCACCCGCCGAGACCGTGTCGCCCTCGGCAGCGAGGAGCTCGAAGCCCTCACCCCCGAGCTTCACGGTGTCGATGCCGACGTGCACGAGGACGTCGGCGCCCGCAGCACCCTGCAGCGCGAACGCGTGTGGGTGCAGCTTGACGATGGTCCCGTCGACCGGGGCCACGGCGGTCACCGCACCCTCGACGCCCGTCGGGTCGACCGCGACCCCCGCGCCGACGAGCTGCCCGGCGAACACCGGGTCGGGCACGTCGGCGAGCGCGACGACCGGACCGCCGAACGGCGTGCGGACCGCCGTCACAGCTCGTCGCCGTCGATCGAGTCGTTGATGTCCTGCGCGAGGTTGTCCGCGATCGGACCGACGATGACCTGCCACCCGGTGCCCCCGCCGACGACGGCCTGGGCGCCGGCGGCCTGGAGCGCGGCCTTGTCCACGAGGTCCCCGTCCTCGACCTCGACGCGGAGGCGCGTGATGCAGCCCTCGACCTCGTCGATGTTGTCGGCACCGCCGAGCGCGGCGATGATGTCGGCTGCCTTGATGTCGGCCATCGTTTCCTCCTCGTTAAGGGTGTTCGTACCAGGTTGACATGCGTTCGGTTGCGGTTCAGACTACGGAACTGGTCATGACCGGACAGGACCGGCTCGGCACTACGCCGAGGCTACCGGCGACACCCGCGGGACTCAACTCCCCGATACCCCGCAGCTCCACCCGACGACGAGAGGAACTCCGATGAGCGTCACCACCGCCACGGACGTGCCGGAGAAGAAGGCCCCGAAGAAGCAGTCACGTTTCTTCGCCAACGCGCAGCGCCTCGGACGGAGCCTGCTCCTGCCGATCGCGGTCATGCCCGCCGCGGGCATCCTGAACCGCCTCGGGCAGAGCGACATGCTCGGCGCCATCCCGGGGTTCGGTGACGGAGCGAACGTCATCGGCGCGGCGGGCAGCGCGATCTTCACCTGGCTGCCGCTCCTCTTCGCCGTCGGCATCGCGATCGGCTGGGCGAAGAAGTCGGACGGCACCACGGCGCTCGCCGCGGTCGTCGGCTACATGGTCATGTACCAGGTCTTCGCGGTCATGTCCCCGCTCGTCCTCAAGGGCGTCAAGGATGCGAACGGCGACCAGGCCACCATCAACTTCGGCGTCCTCGGCGGCATCGTGATGGGCCTCGTCGCAGCGGGTCTGTGGCAGCGGTTCCACCGGACGAAGATGCCCGACTTCCTCGGCTTCTTCTCGGGTCGCCGCCTCGTGCCGATCCTCACCGCGGCCGCCGGTCTCGTCATCGCCGTCCTGATGTCGCTCGTCTACCGCTACTTCGACATCGCCCTCACCGCGGCCGGCCAGGCCGTGGCGGACAACGCCGTGATCGGTGGTGGCATCTTCGGGTTCGCCAACCGTCTGCTCATCCCGGTCGGCCTGCACCAGCTGCTGAACTTCTTCCCGTGGTTCCAGCTCGGCAGCTTCACCGACGCGGCCGGCACGATCGTCCACGGCGACATCCCGCGCTTCCTCGCGGGCGACCCGACCGCCGGCATCTTCCAGACCGGCTTCTTCCCGATCATGATGTTCGCGCTGCCGGCCGGCGCCCTCGCCATCTGGCGGAACGCCAAGCCGCAGAACCGCAAGCTGGTGGGTGGCATCATGCTCTCCGCGGCGCTCACCTCGTTCGTCACGGGCATCACCGAGCCGCTCGAGTACTCGTTCATGTTCGTGGCGTTCCCGCTCTACGTCATCCACGCGTTCCTCACGGGCACGTCCCTCGCCCTCGTCAACGCCCTGGGCATCCGCGACGGTTTCTCGTTCTCGGCCGGAGCGATCGACTACCTGCTCAACTTCGGCAAGGCGGACGGCGCGATCTGGCTCATCCCGATCGGCCTCGGCTACGCGGTCGTCTACTACTTCCTGTTCTCGTTCGTGATCAAGAAGTGGAACCTCCGCACGCCGGGCCGCGAGGAGGACACGATCGCCGAGAACACGATCGACGCGGCCACGAAGCCGTAGACGTCACCACCTGACGGACTGGAGGCGCGGTGCCAGCCGGTACCGCGCCTCCAGTCCGTCCACTGGCGCCTTCCTCACGCGACTGATTTTGACAACCGTTATCAACAAGCGCTAGCGTCGTCGACATGCAGCAGCGTCTCCTCGTCCTCCCGCTCGTCGCCGGCGCAGCCGCGCTCGCCCTGACCGGCTGCGCGGCCGGCTCCGGCTCCGGTGACGCCAGCTCGGACGGCACGATCCGGGTCGTCGCCTCCACCAACGTGTACGGCTCGCTCGTCGAGTCGATCGGTGGCGAGCACGTCTCGGTGACGAGCCTGCTCGACGACCCGTCGCAGGACCCGCACTCGTTCGAGGCGAGCGCGAAGACCCAGCTCGCGGTGTCGAAAGCCGACCTCCTCATCGAGAACGGCGGCGGCTACGACGACTTCATGACGACCCTCGCGGACGCCTCGAACACGAAGGCCGACACCATCAACGTCGTGCAGCTCTCCGGCCTTGACAAGGGTGGCGACACCGAGTTCAACGAGCACGTCTTCTACGACTACCCGACGATGGTGAAGCTCGTGGACGACGTCGCGACGCGGCTCGGCGACCTCGACGGTGCGGACAAGAACACCTTCGAGGCGAACGCGAAGACCCTCACCGGGAAGCTCGAGCAGCTCGAGTCGCAGACGGCCTCGCTCAAGACGAAGTACGACGGCGAGGAGGTGGCGTACACCGAGCCCGTGCCGGGGTACCTCTTCGACGCGATCGGGCTCGACAACGTCACGCCCGAGAAGTTCTCCGAGGCGATCGAGGAGGGCGACGACGTCCCGCCGGCCGCCCTCAACGACACGCTCGAGCTGTTCAGCCAGAAGTCCGTGAAGCTGCTCGCGTACAACGAGCAGACGTCCAGCCCGGAGACCGAGCAGGTCAAGAAGGCAGCCGACCAGGCCGGTGTCCCGGTCGTCGGTGTCACGGAGACGCTCCCGAAGGGGGAGGATTACGTCTCGTGGCAGCAGGCGAACATCGACGCGGTGACGGCGGCGCTGGCGAAGTGACGACCGTCCAGACCTCCTCGCGGACCGCCGCGGCCCCGGGCCGTGGCGGTTCCGCCGTGCTCGCCCTGCGTGACGCGGCGCTCTCCTACGGTGTGCGACCGCTGTGGTCCCACCTGGACCTCGACGTCGCGCCGGGGGAGTTCCTCGCGGTGCTCGGACCGAACGGCGCCGGCAAGACCTCGCTCCTGCGGACCGTGCTCGGCCAGCAGCGGCTGACGAGCGGCTCGATGTCGTTCCTCGGGCAGCCGGTGCGTCGCGGACACCGGCGGATCGGGTACATCCCGCAGCAACGCCTGATGGAGGCCGGGACGCCCCTCCGCGCCCGGGACATGGTCGCCCAGGGCGTCACCGGACACCGCTGGGGTGTCCGGCCGGTGTCCCGTGCGGACCGGGCCCGGGTCGACCGCATCCTCGACGAGGTCGGTGCGACGGCGTTCGCGGACGCCCCGGTCGCCGAGCTCTCCGGCGGCGAGCAGCAGCGCACCCGCGTCGGGCAGGCCATCGCCGCCGATCCCGCGCTGCTCCTCTGCGACGAACCCCTCATCTCGCTCGACCTCCGGCACCAGCGCGGCGTGACCGAGCTCATCGACCGGCAGCGTCGACAGCGGGACGCGGCGGTGCTCTTCGTGACGCACGACGTCAACCCGATCCTCGACGTGGTCGACCGGGTGCTCTACATCGCCGGCGGGCGTTTCCGGATCGGTGCGCCCGACGAGGTCCTCCGCTCCGACGTGCTCAGCGACCTCTACGGCACGCCCGTGGACGTCGTGCGGACCATGGGGCGGATCGTCATCGTCGGGGCGAACGAGGCGGCCCACGACCACCACTGCGACCCGGACCCGCACGCGGTCGTGCCGGACGAAGGGCGGATCTGATGGACGTGTGGTCGCAGGTGTTCTCCTTCCAGGACTACGGCGAGCTCCTGGTGCTCGTGCAGAACTCGATCTGGGCGGGCGCGGTGCTCGGCATCGTCGGCGGGCTCATCGGCCCGTTCGTCGTCGCCCGCAACATGCCGTTCGCCGTGCACGGCATCTCGGAGCTCTCGTTCGCGGGGGCATCCGCGTCGCTGCTGCTGGGCGTCAACGTGGTGACCGGGTCGCTCGTCGGCTCGGTCATCGCGGCGCTGCTCATCGGGCTGCTCGGGTCACGGGCGCGGGAGCGCAACTCGATCATCGCCGTGCTCATGCCGTTCGGGCTCGGGCTCGGCATCCTCTGCCTCGCGCTCTACAAGGGGCGGGCGGCGAACAAGTTCGGCCTGTTGACCGGGCAGATCGTGTCGGTCGACAACCCGCAGCTGACCTTCCTCGTCGTCATCGCCGCGATCGTCGTCGCGACCCTGCTCGTCGTCTGGCGCCCGCTGATGTTCTCGTCCGTCGATCCCGACGTCGCCGCCGCGGCGGGCATCCCGGTGCGGACGCTCGCGATCGTGTTCATGCTCGTGCTCGGCCTCGCCACCGCGGTCTCGGTGCAGATCGTCGGCGCGCTCCTCGTGCTCTCGCTGCTCGTCACACCGGCCGCCGCGGCGCTCCGCCTGACCTCGCACCCGGTCGTGGTGCCGGTGCTGTCGACCGTGTTCGCCGTCACCTCGGTGGTCGGCGGCATCCTGCTCGCCCTCGGCGGCGGCTTGCCGATCAGCCCCTACGTCACCACGATCTCCTTCGCCATCTGGGTCGTGTGCCGCATCGTCGGAGCGCGGAAGGACCGCCGCGGACGCGACCGGGTCGCCGGGCGCGAGCGGGACGGCGGAGGCGATCCGGGCCTCCAGACCGGTGCCGGAGTGGACACGAAGATCGGAGCCAGCGCGTGAACGCCGTGCAGAAGCCCAAGCGGAACACCTGGCAGCGGGAGGCCGTCCGCGGCGCCCTCGGCTCGACCGAGGGATTCGTGAGCGCGCAGGCGCTCCACCAGCACCTCCGCGAGGGCGGCTCGACCATCGGACTCGCGACCGTCTACCGGGCGTTGGCCGACCTCGCCGCGGACGGGGACGCCGACTCGCTGCAGCAGGACGGCGAGTCCCTGTACCGCGCGTGCACGACCGACGCGCACCACCACCACCTCATCTGCCGGAACTGCGGTCGCACGGTCGAGATCGAGGCGGACCCCGTCGAGCGGTGGGCGCAGGAGGTCGCGGCGCAGCACGGCTTCACGAACGCGAGCCACGTCGTCGACATCTTCGGCGAGTGCGCCGCGTGCACCGCGGCGCGGGCGGGCGCGTAGCCTGCGGGACATGCACGTGATCCTGGTGCCAGGGTTCTGGCTCGACGCGAGTGCGTGGGACGACGTCGCTCCGGTGCTGGTCGCGGCCGGCCACTCGGTGCAGGCGGTGACCCGGACGGGCGACTCGCTCGACGCGCAGGTCGCCGCGCTCGTGGCACTGCTCGACGAGGTCGCGACGGCCGAGGAACGGGTCGTGCTCGCGGGACACTCCGGCGCTGGNCCCATCGCCTTCATGGCAGCCGACCAGCGGCCGTCGCTC
>NZ_BACW01000392.1:0-1413 GCF_000333315.1 Curtobacterium sp. B8 | reverse complement strand
CGCCTTCAGCGATCAGTGCCCCGCGAGTGCGCCGCGAGCCGCGGTCGACCCATCCCACCCGACGACGAATCGTCTGGTCATCGCTGACCCCTTCCCGGAGGCGGTCGGTACCCCCTCCGCTACGAGGCTGCGGGTCCATCCGCCGCGGGAACAGTGTCGAAGGTCCCGGTGCGCCCGGACCGACCCGGCAACCGTCTCGGAATGGAGAAGCCTGCCAACACCGGTAGGACGTTCGACCCTCCACGGCTCGCTGTGGTCGACCTACCGTCGTGGCAGGCGACCACCGCGGTCGCCAGCCGGGCACAGACCGGAAGAACCTGCCGAGGAGCAACCATGACCAGCTACACCGTCGCGGTCGACGACACCGACGCCGGCTCGCGGACCATCGAATGGATCGACGAGAACCTCCGCCCAGGAGACCGCGTTCGGCTGCTCACGGTCAGCGAGCTCTACTCCGAGACGGTGCTGCGGACCGAGCAGCGGCTCGAACAGGCAGAGACGCGGTTGCGTCGGCGTCACCCTGGGCTGATGGTCGAGCAGTCCGTGCCGGAGGGGCCGACGGTGGAGCGACTGCTGCTGGACTCCGAGGACAGCGACGTCCTCGTGCTCGGTGCCCGTCAGGCGCACGTCGTGCTCGCGACGCTCGGCGGCCGGATCGCCGAACGCGTCGTGGCACGTACCACCGTGCCTGTCGTCGCCGTGCCCGAGCACTGGCACCACGGTGCGGGCCCGGTCGTGGTCGGCGTCGACGGTCGGACCGCCTCAGCCGCGCTCGCGTTCGCCGCGGACCAGGCCGCCGTCCGTGGCAGCGAACTCGTCCTCGTCCGGGCGTGGGACATTCCGCTCACGATCTCCCCGTACGCGAACATCTACCTCGCGGACGACCGGGAGCTGTGGGAGCACGAGAGCACGCTCGAGCTCCAGGCCGCGAGCCGTGCCGTGGCGGACCGTCACCCAGACCTCGACGTCCGCGCGGTTCGTCGACACGGCCAGACTGCGACCGCTCTCCTGGATGAAGCCGGGGCGGATGCTTCGCTCATCGTCACCGGGCGACGGCACCGCACCGCCATCGGGGCGTTCCTCGGAGGGTCGGTCGGTGAAGCGCTGATGCATCGCTCCCACGCGCCGATCTGCATCGTCCCCCAGCCGGCCGCCGCAGTGCCGGCGACGGCCTCCGACGTACCCGCGCCGGCGGAGGTGCACTGACATGCACGACGCGGCGGCTCTCGTGCCGCAGCACGTCGTGATCGGTATCGACGAGCACGAGGCGAGTCTGCGCACGATCGACTGGGTGATCGAACGGGATCTTCCGTCCGGCAGCCGTGTCGACGTCGTCACCGTCACGAACGGATGGTCAACGGATCCCCGCGCCGATCGAGCGCTGGGGAAGCAGCAGCGGCGCGGCTCCCTGAC
>NZ_BACW01000393.1:0-943 GCF_000333315.1 Curtobacterium sp. B8 | reverse complement strand
TCCCGACCAGGAAGCGACAACGACAGGCTGAGGGCGGTCAAGAACGCCCCAGCAGAGGCGCCGTCAGGTGTCCCTCTGAACACCAGGACGACGGGCGTGGCGAGGAGTACGCGGAGCGTGGCCGCACGAGCGGCTCCGGTGGGGAACGTCGCGGCGACCTGGACGGTGACCAGCGACGTCGTGACCGCGAGCCCCAGGACCCAGCCGACGAGCTGCCACAGGTCTGCCCGGAGGCGTGACCGGACCAGCAGCAGGATCATGACGTGCTCCATGCGGTTGCCGCCGAGACCGACTCGGTCTCGTACTGGTGCAGGAACAACTCCTCCAGGGACGGCGGAGCGATGACGAGACCGGTGACGTCGAGTGCCGCGAGCCGGGGGAGAGCGGCCACGACGTCCGACTCCGCGACGCTGCAGGAGAACCGGGCGCCCGTCACGGAGAGATCGCGCGCTTCGGGCAGGGCGGCGCGCACCTCGCGGATCGATCCTGCGGCGTCGAAGGAGACAGTGGTCCGCGTGCGCCGTCGCAGCTCCGCCATCGAGCCCGTCTCGACCACCCGACCGGCGCGGACGATCGAAACGGTCGTGCAGAGCGCCTGTGCTTCGCTCAGGACGTGGGATGACAGGAGCACGGTCGCTCCAACGTCGTGCGACGCTCGGACGTGTCGCGCGAACACCTCCTGCATCAGGGGGTCGAGTCCCGTCGTCGGCTCGTCGAACAGGTAGAGCTCCGCCGGGAGGAGCAGTGCGGCGACGAGGAGAACCTTCTGGCGGTTGCCTCGCGAGTACGCACGGACGCGTTTCGTGGGGTCGAGTGCGAAATCCTCGAGCAGCGCGGCCCGCTTCGCTCGGACGGGACGGGATCGCACCGCGCCGCCGCGCAACGAAGTCAGGAGGTCGATCGTTCGCCCCCGGTCAGCCCGGCCACAGAGCCGCGTCCCGGA
>NZ_BACW01000394.1:0-1552 GCF_000333315.1 Curtobacterium sp. B8 | reverse complement strand
GGCATCCAAAGTGGGCAACGACCAAGCACAAGAAGGCGGTCATCGACCAGCGCCGTGCGAAGTCGTTCGCGAAGCTGATCAAGAACATCGAGGTCGCCGCGAAGATGGGCGGGGCCGACCTGTCGGGCAACCCGACCCTGGTCGACGCCGTGCAGAAGGCGAAGAAGACCTCGGTGCCGAACGACAACATCGACCGCGCCATCAAGCGCGGCGCCGGTCTGACCGGTGAGTCGATCGAGTACACGACGATCATGTACGAGGGCTACGGCCCGAACGGCGTCGCCATGCTCATCGAGTGCCTCACGGACAACAAGAACCGTGCCGCGGCCGAGGTGCGCACGGCGATGAGCCGCAACGGCGGCACCATGGCCGACCCGGGCAGCGTCGCCTACAACTTCTCCCGCAAGGGCGTCATCTCGGTCACGAAGACGGACGGCCTCGACGAGGACACCGTCATGGGTGCCGTCCTCGACGCCGGCGTCGAGGACGTCATCGACCAGGGCGGCGGCTTCGAGGTCATCACCGAGGCGTCCGACCTCGTCGCGGCACGCACCGCGCTGCAGGACGCCGGCATCGACTACGACTCCGCCGACGCCGAGTTCGTCCCGGGCCTCAAGGTCCCGGTCGACGCCGACACCGCACGCAAGGTGTTCAAGCTCATCGACGCGCTCGAGGACTCCGACGACGTGCAGAACGTCTACGCGAACTTCGACATCCCCGCGGACGTCCAGGCCGAGCTCGACGAGGACGAGGACTAGTCCGATGCTCCGGGTGCTCGGGGTCGACCCCGGGCTGACCCGGTGCGGCGTCGGCGTGGTCGAGGTCGCACCGAACCGGCGTGCCCGGCTCGTGCACGTGACCGTCGTCCGGACACCGGCGGACATGGCGCTCGAGCAACGGCTGCTGCGGATCGCCGACGGCATCGCCGCGGAGATCGACGAGCACCGCCCGCAGGCCGTCGCGGTCGAGCGCGTCTTCGCGCAGGCGAACGTCCGGACCGTCATGGGCACCGCCCAGGCGGCCGGGCTGGCCCTGCACGCCGCCGCGGCGCGCGGCCTGCCCGTCGGGCTCCACACGCCCTCCGAGGTCAAGGCGGCGATCACGGGCTACGGCAACGCCGACAAGCGACAGGTCCAGGCGATGATCGCCGCGGTCCTCGGCCTCGCCGAGGCCCCCAAGCCAGCGGACGCCGCCGACGCGTTGGCCCTGGCCGTCTGTCATGCCTGGAGGCTCGGATCACCCGACCAGGTCGGGTCCGGCCCGTCGACGCTCACGCCGGCCCAACGCGCGTGGCGGGACGCCCAGCAGGGGACGGGCGCGGATTCGCCCCTCGCGCGGGCAGCGGCGGCCGCGGCGCGCGGCGGCGCACGGGGCGTCGCGCGTGGTGCCGGGGCATCGTCGGTGGGCGGCCCTAGGCTCGGAGCATGATCGCGAGTCTCCGGGGCACCTGCATCGACGTCGCCGGGTCGAGCGTGGTGATCGAGGTCGGTGGTGTCGGGTACGCCGTCACCGTCACAACCGCTCACGCCCTCACGATGCGGCACGGCGCCGA
>NZ_BACW01000395.1:0-1283 GCF_000333315.1 Curtobacterium sp. B8 | reverse complement strand
CGTCGAGGCGCAGGTGCTGCAGGAGCTCGGCGTCGACTACATCGACGAGTCCGAGGTGCTTTCGCCCGCCGACTACGTCAACCACATCGACAAGTGGAACTTCACCACGCCCTTCGTCTGCGGTGCGACCAACCTCGGTGAAGCCCTCCGTCGCATCACCGAGGGCGCGGCCATGATCCGCTCCAAGGGTGAAGCCGGCACGGGTGACGTGTCCGAGGCCACCAAGCACATCCGCACGATCAACAAGGAGATCGCTGCCCTCCGGTACCTCAAGGAGGACGAGCTCTACGTCGCCGCGAAGGAGCTCCAGGCCCCCTTCGACGTCGTCAAGGAGGTCGCGCAGACCGGCAAGCTCCCCGTGGTGCTCTTCACCGCGGGCGGTGTCGCCACCCCGGCCGACGCCGCGATGATGATGCAGCTCGGCGCGGACGGCGTGTTCGTCGGCTCCGGCATCTTCAAGTCGGGCGACCCGGCCAAGCGCGCCGCGGCGATCGTCAAGGCCGTGACCTTCCACGACGACCCGAAGGTGATCGCCGAGGTCTCCCGCGGGCTCGGTGAGGCCATGGTCGGCATCAACGTCGCCGACGTCCCGGCCCCGCACCGCCTGGCCGAGCGTGGCTGGTAGTCCGACCGCGCACCCCCGCATCGGCGTCCTCGCCCTCCAGGGCGACTTCCGCGAGCACATCGCCTCGCTGACGGAGCTCGGCGCCGACGTCGTGCCGCTCCGTCGTCCGGAGGAGATCGCGTCGCTCGACGGCGTGGTCGTCCCCGGCGGTGAGTCGAGCGTCATGGACAAGCTGTCCCGGGCGTTCGGCGTCGCGGAACCACTGGCGGAGGCCATCCGCGGCGGGCTCCCGACGTACGGCACCTGCGCGGGCATGATCATGCTGTCCTCCCGGATCGCCGCGGGCATCCCGGGCCAGCAGACGCTCGACGTCCTCGACACGACCGTGCGGCGGAACGCGTTCGGCAGCCAGAACGACTCGTTCGAGATCGACATCCCGATGCCGGAGCTCGGCGAGGCGCCCGTGCACGCGGTGTTCATCCGGGCGCCCGTGGTGGAGGAGCACGGTCCGGGCGTCGAGGTCCTCGGGGCGCTGCCCGACGGCCAGGTCGTGGCGGTGCAGCAGGGCAACGTCATCGCCAGCGCGTTCCACCCCGAGGTCGCGCGGGAGGACCGGTTCCACCGGCGCTTCCTCGATCTCGTGCACGCCTCCTGACGCGGAGCGCGGTCGCGCCCCGCGCGGCGGTGCCGCGAGACTCGTCGTGGGCGACAGTCCTCG
>NZ_BACW01000396.1:0-1883 GCF_000333315.1 Curtobacterium sp. B8 | reverse complement strand
CCGCGCCGGTCCTGGTCGACCGGGCGCGGGTCGCGCTGTCACGCGGCCTGGACTTCGGTCGTCAGGGCGCCGGACACGTGCGGCTGAACTTCGGCTGCTCGGCCGAGACGCTCGACGAGGCGCTCAGCAGGCTCGGGACGGCCCGCTGACCCGCCGGCTCACTCGAACCGCTGCCACGCCGGCTTGTTGTCGTACGTGTAGCGGTAGTAGTCCGCGAGTCGGAGGCCGGCGGCCGCCTCTTCGTCCACGACGACGGTCGCGTGCTCGTGCAGCTGGAGCGCCGACCCGGGGACGAACGACGACAACGGCCCCTCGACGGCGGCCGCGACGGCGTCCGCCTTGGCCGAGCCCTGCGCGACGAGCACGAGCTCGCGGGCCTCGAGGATGGTGCCGAGCCCCTGCGTCATGCAGTGGGTCGGCACCTGGTCGGGCGAGTCGAAGAAGCGGGCGTTCGCCGCGCGGGTGGACGGCGCGAGGGTCTTGATGCGTGTGCGGGACGCGAACGACGACGTCGGCTCGTTGAACCCGATGTGCCCGTTCGCGCCGATCCCGAGGATCTGCACGTCGACCCCGCCGGCGGCACGGATCGCGGCGTCGTACTCCTTCGCGGCGAACTCGAGGTCCGCAGCGCGGCCGTCAGGAACCCGGACGCGTGCCGGGTCGAACCCGAGCGGACCGACGACGTCGCGGGCGATCACCGAGGCGTAGGACTCGGGGTGCTCGAGCGGGATGCCGACGTACTCGTCCAGCGCGAAGCCCCGGGCCTCCGCGAACCCGATCTCGCCGGCATCGACGCGGCGCTGCAGGTCGGCGTAGATGCCCTGCGGGCTGGACCCGGTGGCGAGTCCGATGACGGCGGACGGCTTCTTCGCGACGACCGACGCGATCTTGGCCGCGGCGACGCGACCGACCTCCGCCGGCGTGGGCAGGATGATGATCTCCACGATCACACCCTACTGGTCATGACCAGTCCGCGACAGGGTCGTGCCGTAGCGTGGTGCCATGCCGACCCCCGACTTCGTCCTGGCCCTCCGCGAGCGGATCGGGAACGCCCCGCTGTGGCTCACCGGCGTGACGGCCGTGGTCACCCGGGGCACGGGCGCCGAGCGTGAGCTCCTCGTCGTCCGGCGGGCGGACACGGGCGCCTACACCCCGGTGACCGGGATCGTCGACCCGGGCGAGGAGCCCGCCGTCGCCGCTGCCCGCGAGGTCCTCGAGGAGGCCGACGTGGTCGCCGAGGCCGAGCGGCTCGCGTGGGTCCGGGTCCTGCCCGAGATGACCTACCCGAACGGCGACCGTGCGCAGTACCTCGACCTCGTGTTCGCGTTCCGGTACGTCTCGGGCACGCCGTTCCCGGCCGACGGCGAGAACACCGAGGCTGCCTGGTTCCGGCTCGATGCCCTCCCGCCCATGTCGGAGGACATGCGTGCCCGGGTCGACGCCGCGCTCTCGGACGAGGTGGCGACACGCTTCCAGCGCTGACGCGCTGACGCGCCCGTCCACCGGTCTGGAGGCACGGCGCGGGCCCGCACCGCGCCTCCCGTCCGTCGGTGCGGAGCCGAGACCCGGCTCGGTCGCGGAGCCCGCTAGGCGAGCGGCGCGACCGCGACGGGCGCGCCCGTCAGGCGGAGCGCGACCGGCTCGCCGACGGCACGTCGGTCGCCGACCGCGTGCTGCACCGCGACGATCGTGTCGTCGTCGAGTCGCACCGTCGTCCGGCGGACGGACCCGAGGAAGCTCGACGAGACGACCGTGCCGGTGACGCCCTCCACCGCGAACGCGACGTCCTCGGGGCGGACGAACGCGGTGACCGGGCCGTCCGCAGCCGAGCGGTCGAGCGCCGGCACGGTGAAGCCGTACACGAACACGTCACCACCCCGGAG
>NZ_BACW01000397.1:0-5237 GCF_000333315.1 Curtobacterium sp. B8 | reverse complement strand
GGTCGACGCGCTGCCGCCTACGACCAGCGATGGTCCGACCACGCCCCCGTGGTCGTCGACTACGAGATCTGATCCCCCCACCGCTCCAGCGCAACAGGACACCAGCATGGCCACGACCCGCATCACGGTGTACCGGCCCGCTGACGTGTCGGCCGAGTGGACCCTCGTGCGCACGTCCGGCGAGCCGACACGGTTCTTCCCCGCCGCTTCCGCCACCGAGGCCGCCGCGGAGTGGAAGGACGAAGGGTCCCCGTACCCGACCGAGACGTTGCGCGGAGCGAGCGGTCAGTTCGAGGGGTACTCGGAGTGGACCCCGGCGCACCTGACCGAGATGCCGAGGGAACCGGACGAGCTGTACGCGTGGGTGTCGGAGCACGCCACCGGTTCCGTGAGCCACGCGGAGGCGATGACGACGCTGATCTCCGACGACCTCGCGACCGGGCTCGTCCCCGCGGACCTCCGGAGCGCCATGTACGAGGTCCTCGCGAAGATCCCGGGGACGACGATCACTCGCGACGCGGTGACGCTCGACGGCCGCACCGGGACCGCGATCGGCCGGGACGAGCCGAACCGCGACGGCGAGCACTCGGAGATCGTGATCGACCCAGACAGCGGGGCGTACCTCGGTTCGCGGACACTGACCGGCTCGGCGAGCCGAGTGCTCCCGAAGGGGACGGTGCTCGACTCGTCCGCGGTCACGACGTCCGTGGTGGACCGGGTCCCGCAGGGCTGACCGGGCAGTACGGAGCGGTGGCGTCCGGGTTCCCCGGGCGCCACCGTCTCGTGGGGACCGGGTGCGATCGACTTCGCCAGCGACGAGGCCCATCGCCGGTACGCGCATCGTGGACAAGCCGCACGGTAGGTTGCGGGAGTGGGCTTGCTGCAGGACCTGTACGACGACGAGGATGCCGGTCTCGACCAGACCGCGCGACTCCGCTCCGTCCAGGCAGCGTTCCGGCCGGTGCCCGTCGACACGACCGGGTGGACGTCCGCGTCCGCCTCTCGAGCAGCGGCCGGGGTGTCGGGCGACCTCGCCGAGATCGTCGTCGCACCGGACGGTCGGTCGGCGACGCTGACCCTCGGTGACGTCATGGGGAAGGGGACCCCGGCGGGACTCCTCGCCGCGAACCTCCTCGGCGCACTCGACGCCCTCGCCCGGGAGAACCCCGCGGTCGCGGTCGAGGGGGCGGAGAACGCCGTCCGGGCACGGTTCGAGCGCGCCTCGGCGTTCGCGACGCTGTTCCACGCGAGGGTCCGCCTGGCCGACGGCGCGGTCGAGTTCGTGGACGCGGGCCACGGGTTCGCCGCGATCGGGCACGCTGACGGGCGGACCGAGCGCATCGCGTCGGTCGACCTCCCGATCGGACTGCAGCCGCGGGGGTTCGCGCGGCTCCCCCGGCACGTCGACCTGGGCCCCGGGGACGTCCTCGTCTGCGCGTCCGACGGCATCCTCGAGCTCCCGGACGCGACCTTCGACACCCTGACTGACCTGGCGGCCCGGCTCGTGGCCGTCCCCACGCTGACGGACGGACTCGCGGCGTTCATGGCGAGCGCCCCGGAGCGTGTCGACGACGACCTCACGCTCGTCGCGCTCCGACGGGAGCACGGCGGCGCCGGGCGGACCACACCGGACGGCCCCGAAGGGAGCACACGACGATGAGCCTCCGATCCCTCGTGTTCACGACGGCCCGGACCGGCCGCCTCGACCAGGCCGGGCTCCTGCGGCTCCTGGCCGTCGAGCGCGCTCGGAACGCCGACCTCGGCATCACCGGGGTGCTCGCGCTCGACGACGTGAACGTGTTCGGCATCGTGGAGGGGCCGGCCGAGGTGGTCCGTGACCGTGTCCGCGAGGTCGCCGCCGACCCGGCGAACGTCGACGTGCAGGTCGTGCTCGACGACCCGATCGAACACCGGGCCTTCGCCGACTGGTCCATGGCGTTCCGCACGGACGACCCGGCGATCCTCGCCCTTCCCGGCTTCGTGGACCTGTTCGACCCCGAGCGCGTCCCGGGCCCCGGCTCGACCGCGACCCGGTCCGGAGCGCTGCTCGAGTGGTTCCTCCGCACGCCGCCGGGGCAGCTGTCCACACGGCGCAGCACCATCCCGGTCCGCGACCGCATCCTGCAGGCGTCAATCGAGGTCCTCCGCGACGTCGGTCCGGCGCGCGCATCGCTGGGAGCGGTCGCCGATCGGGCGGGCCTGTCCGAGGAGGAGGTCGCGAAGCACTACCAGACGCTCCCGGTCCTCCTCGCGTCGACGCTCGCGACCTGGTTGGACCAGGTGATCGCCCCGTTCGCGCCGATGGCCGTGACGGACGGCACCGTCGCCTACCTCCGGCGGCTCGTCGTCGCCTTCGCCGAGGACCCGGCCCTCGACCGGCTGATCGTCTCGTCGCTCGCGCCCGCGGCCGATCCCGGCGAGCCTGCCGGCGAAGCGTTCCTCGCCAGCTACCGGGCGTTCCGGGCGGGGATCCGCTCGTCGCTGGAGCACGACATCGTGGTGGGCCGCGAGCCGAGGACGATGGACCCCGCCAAGGGAGCGCAGCAGTTGCTCGCCCTGTTCGACGGCCTGCGCATCCAGAACCTGTTCGACCCGGAGCCGGACGTCGCGGCGACGTTCGCCCGCGCGGCCGAGCGGCTCCGGACCGGCTGGTCGGAGCCCTACTCGTCCTGACGGACCGCCGTCAGACCGACGCCTCGGTCCCCTTCGCCTTCCCGACGAGCACGTCCACGACACCCGCCACGAGCGCGGCCGCGACGAACGCCAGGGCGACCCCGAGGCCGAGCGGCAGTCCCTGCGCGTAGTCGCCCTTCGAGCTGGCGAGCGCCGAGTAGAAGACGCTTCCGACCGCCGCGATGCCGATCGCCGAGCCGACGCGCGCGCCGACCTGGATGAGCCCACCGGCGGAGCCGCCCTGCTCGACCGGCACCTCGGACAGCGTCAGGGTCTGGTTCGGCGAGATCGTCAGGCCGGAGCCGACACCCGCGACGAGGAGCGGCACGACGAGCCACCACCCGAGGTCCGACCGGTAGTGGTTCGCGACGACCCAGATGACCCCACCGAGCCCGATGAGCACCAGGACGGTGCCGACGACGATGAGCTGCCGTCCGAAGCGCGAGACGATGCGCCCACCGACGGTCGACGCGATCCCCGACCCGATCGCGAACGGCACCGAGGTCGCCCCGGCCAGCAGTGCGGAGTAGTGCAGACCGGACTGCAGTGCCAGCGTGAGGACGAAGAACAGCGGGGTGAAGCCGGCGAAGTACACCGTGGCGAGGCCGACTCCGAGCGAGAACGACCGGCGCCGGAACAGACCGAGGTCGACCACGGGTTCCTTGCTGCGGCCGTAGTGCCGCTCCCAGAGGACGAAGAGCACGGCGAACACGACCGCCGCGACGACGAGCAGGTACTTCGCGTTGCCCTTCCACTCCTGGGACTGGACGAAGGGCAGCAGGAGCGCGACCACCGCAGCCCCGAGCAGGGCGATGCCGACCGGGTCGAAGTCGTGCTTCCGCCCACGCTCGGTCTTGGGCGCCGCGGGCAGGTACCGGAAGGCCAGGAGGACCGTGACCAGTCCGACGGGCAGGTTCACGAAGAAGACGAAGCGCCAGCCGTTCTCGGTGCCGAACGCGGTGATGAGGAGGCCGCCGACGAGCGGGCCGATCGCGGTGGCGATGCCCACTGTGGCGCCGAAGAGCCCGAAGGCGGTGCCCCGCTCCTTGCCGCGGAAGAGCTGCTGGATGAGGGCGGTGACCTGCGGGGTGAGCAGACCGCCGGCGAGCCCCTGGACGAGCCGGGCGATGACGAGCACCAGGCCGTTCGGGGCGAAGCCGCAGAGGGCGCTGGCGAGCGTGAACAGGCCGACGCCGATGACGAACATCCGCCGCCGTCCGGACGCGTCACCGAGGCGGCCGCCCGGGACGAGCAGGAGCCCGAATGCCAGGGCGTAGCCGGAGAGGATCCACTGCACGGCCTCGGGGCTGGCGCCGGGGAGACCGGAGGAGATGGACTGCAGCGCGACGTTGACGATCGAGACGTCGAGCAGGACGATCCCGCCGCCGAGCAGGCAGATGACGAGGGCCTTCCAGCGGTTCGGGTCCGGCTGGCCGCCGTCGGGACCGCGGCGGTCCCGCTGGTCACCGTCGGCGTCCCGGCCGGTCGACGACGAGGGCGTCGAGGGCGTCGAGGGCACCTCGACGGCCGCCACGAGGTGGGCGGTGTGGTGTGCGACGGTGGGAGCCGCATCGGGCTCGACGGGTTTGCGGTGTTCGGCAGCCATGACATCGCCACGCTAGGCGCACCGCCGTGCAGGCTTCGCAGCGTGCACGCGCAGCACGTACCCCGGTCCGCCGCAGCGTGCACGCGCAGCACGTACCCCGGTCCGCCGTCGCCTGCGAGGATGGCCGCATGAGCGTCATGGTCTCCGCGTTCGACGCGCAGCGCACCCGCACGAGCGAGAAGTACACGACCTACCCACCGGAGGTCCTGCCGATGTTCGTCGCCGAGATGGACGCGGTGCTCGCGGAACCGATCCGGGACGCCCTCGTCGCGGCGGTCACGAACGGGGACACCGGCTACGTGGGACACGGCAGGGCGCTCCCGGAGGCCTTCGCCGACTTCGCCGCCGAGCGGTGGTCGTGGCGTGTCGACCCCGACCTCGTCCGCACGACCACGGACGTGTCGGTGGCGGCGGTGGAGACGCTCCGCCGGGTCATCGAGCCCGGCGACCAGGTCGTCGTCATGCCGCCCGTCTACCCGCCGTTCTGGGAGTACGTGGCGGAGGCCGGCGGCTCGGCGACCGAGGTACCCCTGCTGCCGCCGACGGATCCCGGGGACGCGTCCAGCACGACCGCCGGCTGGCGGATGGACCTCGACGGCGTCCGACGGGCGTTCGAGGACGGCGCCCGCACGGTGCTGCTGTGCAACCCGCACAACCCCCTCGGCCTGGTGCACCCCCGCGACGAGCTCGCTGCTCTCGCCCGGCTCGCGGCCGAGTACGACGCGGTGGTGGTCTCCGACGAGATCCACGCCCCGCTCACCCACGCGGACGCGGTCTTCACGCCGTTCCTCGACTCCTGCCCGGCGGCAGCCGACCTCGGCGTCGCCCTGACGAGCGCGAGCAAGGCGTGGAACCTCGCCGGCACGAAGTGCGCCCTGCTGATCGGCGCGTCCGAGCGGGCACGGGCCTGGTTCGACGGGATGCCCGCCGAGGTCGTCGAGCGGACCGGCATCCTCGG
>NZ_BACW01000398.1:0-18066 GCF_000333315.1 Curtobacterium sp. B8 | reverse complement strand
AGCCGCCACCGTCCGCCGTGGTGATGCCGATGGAGACGCGGGCGGTCGCGGTGCCGGGGACGAAGAGCCGGAGGACCGGGGCCGCGTCGGCGGTGTCGTCACCGCGCTGCGCGGCCTCTGCGCCGCTCAGGACGACGCCCGGGATCACCTGCGACGTGCTCGGCGCGGCACCGCCGGAGACGATGTCGAACCCGCCGGGGGTGAGCGTCCGGACGACGGTCTCCTGCATGTGCGCGACGATCTGTCCGCCCGACGACTCGACGTGGACGACGGTGGACCCCTGGTCCGAGACGAACCCGGACAGCGGGACGACCTTCTGGCTGTTCGGAGCGACGACGATGCCGGTCGTGCCCGGTGCCGACACCTCGCCGGAGGCGTCGTAGATCGACAGGTCGACGGTGGCGTTCACGTCGGTCGGGTTGGAGAGCGTGATGAGGCTGGTGCGACCGGTCTCGGTCGACCCGCCCACGAGCCACGTCGACTGCGCCGGGTCGTCGCAGGACGCCGCGCCGACACCGACGAGGTCGCCGTCGGAGACGCTCTGGTAGCTGCTGCCCGCGACCTGCGGCGTCGTGGAGCCGGCCGGGGCGGTGAGGAGCCGCGGATCGCTCGAGCCGGAGGCCGACGCGTCGAGGTCCGAGCGCTCGACGGTGTCGCCCGTCGTCGCGGTCGCGATCGTGGCGCTGCCGACCGCGGTGGCCTTCGTGGCGTCGTTGCCGGCGTCGTCGGACAGCCGGAGCGCGTCGCCGGCGCAGACGCGCTCGGCGTCGGCGGCGACGGGGGTCACGGTCTGCCCGGCGGGACGACCGGGCGTCGAGGCGGTCCCGAGCGCGTGCGCCGCCGTCACGGTGCCGGCGGCGACGACGACCGCGACCGCGGTGGCCGTGCCGCGGACGAGCCAGCGGCGGACGGTCGAGGGGGTGCTGGCGCTCATTCGTCGCGCTCCTCGTCGAAGGTGGTCGCGGGCTCCTCGGCCTCGATGCGGCTCGAGGTGGCACGGCGTCGGCGGGGCGCGGTCGGCACCGCGAGCAGGGCGGCTGCACCGAAGACCACGCCGAGGACGACCAGGTAGGCGACGTGCGTCGCGTGGGCGGCCGCTGAGCCGGTGGACGTCCGGTCGACCGTGCCGTCGAAGTGGAAGAGCTGGCCGCTCGGCGTCTCACCGATGCTGGTGAAGAGGGCGTTCTGCCCGATCGCCCCGGCGGCGCGGTCGTGCACCGCCTGCGCCTCGGGCGAGGAGCCGGCGTCGTCGAGCAGGACGAAGCTCACCCCGAGCGAGCGGAGCGCCGGGCGCGGGTCGTAGCCGCTCCGGCTCGCCAGGTTGCCCGCGAGCGTGGTGAGCTGCTCGCCCGCACGGCTCAGGGACAGCGCCGTCGACTCGAGCGTCGACTGGTCGTCGAGCGTCGAGCCCTGACCACGCTCGAGTGCCACGGACAGTGACCCGTCCGGCTGCGGGTCGACGACGAGCGTGCCGACGTCGGGGTTCGCCTGCGCCTCGGCGTTGACGTAGGCGCTGAGGACGCGTCCGCTGGTCGGCTGGATCGCGGCGGTCTGCAGGTAGAAGGCCGCGAAGGCCGGCGCGACCGTCACGCCCGCGAGCACCGTCGCCACGAGTGCCGCGACGGGAGCGGTCCGCGGCAGGACGTCGAGCCCGATGCAGGCTGCGGCGACGATCCCGAGCCAGGAGACGCTGAGCCCACTGCCCGGCCAGACGATCGTGGTCGTGGACCCGACGCCGGTGACCGCGAGCTGCGTGGCACCGAACGCGGTGGCGTACCCGAGCAGGGCCAGGACGAGTGCGGCGCCGGCGACCGACCACCGGTGCCCGAGCATCGCCCCGAGCGCGGCGGCGGCGACCGGGAGCGCGAGGACGGCCATGGCGACCGGCAGCACCCACACCGGGAGCCCGAGCGGCGCGGACACCTGCAGCCAGCCGCTCCAGTCCGGCACCGGCTGCCCGATCGCGAGCTGGAAGGCCGAGGGCGCGCGGGTGGCGGACGGCACACCGGGGTCGGCGAAGACGGCGAGCGGGTTGCCCCGCGCGACCTGTGCGAGCACGAGCGGCAGGAAGAGCACCGCGGCGGGGACCGGGACGAACACCCGACGGTGCGCGCGTCGCCAACCGACGACGAGCGAGACGAGCCAGGCGACGAGGAGCACGGGCAGCAGCGACGGCGCCGAGGCCGCCACGACGGCGAAGAGGATCGCGGCCCCGGACGCCCATGCCCACGAGCGGTGGGCCTCGAGGAGCGCGAGGAAGAGCCACGGCAGCGTCAGGTGCGCGATGACGGCCCCGAGGTGGCCGCTCGTGACCGCACCGACGAGCGTCGGCGCGATCGCGTACAGCGCAGCCCCGACGACCGGCACCCAGACGCGCGTGGTGACCTTGCGGACGGCGAACCAGGCACCGAGCGCCGACACCGGGAACGCGAGCAGCACCACGAGCACCACCGAGGTCGACGGCGACCAGAACGTGATCGAGCCGAGGACCGCGACCACCGCCGTGAAGGGGTCGCTCGGGCCGGTGAAACCGGTGCCGATCGAGTGCCAGCCGTAGCCGACGTTCTGCCAGAGGCGTCCGACCGTCGTCGACAGCGGCAGGAGTCCCCCGCCGGTGAGGGCCGGCGAGCCGAGCAGCGGGAACAGCGTGACGACGCTCAGGACCGCGGCCGCGAGGACGACCCACACGCCGCCGTCGCCGAGGAAGGAGGCGCGGGCGATCGGGGCGTCCTCGACCCGCGCGAGTTCGACGTCGCGGGAGGTCGTCCGCCGCTCGTGGACCCGGCGCCAGCTCACTCGGAGCGGCTCGACGGCAGCCCAGCCCACGGAGCGGTTCCGCGCCAGCACCTTCCGCGAGCGACCGGTGCCGCCGCCCGACGCGACCGCGAAGGCCGCCGCGAGTTCGCCGCTCACGGCCGCCGGGTGCTTCGCGACGAGGTGGCCGACCGCCCGCCCCACCGCGAACGGCACGAGCATCAGCCAGTGCAGCCAGAGCAGCCCGGCCGGCGCGTAGGTCATGCGGCGGTGCAGCTGCGCCTGTCGGTGCATCCGGACGCGCTTGCCCTCGGTGAGGCGCTTGCGGCCGAACTCCTCCACCGGGCCAGCGCTCGTGACCCGCGCCTCCGGCACGACGGCGACGCGGTGGCCGGCCAGTCGGGCTCGGACGCAGAGGTCGAGCGCGGCGTCGACGTCGGGCAGCGCCGGGTCGAACCCACCGAGCTGCTCCCAGACCGAGCGCCGCACGAGCATGCCCGCCGCCGCGACGCCGAGCACGTCGGTGTGGCGGTCGTGCTGCCCCTGGTCCAGCTCGTCCTGCACGAGCACGAGCGAGCGACCGGTCCGGGTCATGCTCTCGCCGAAGTCGCGGATCTTCGACGGGTCGTCGTCGTGCACGAGCTTCGGTCCGGCGACGACGACCGACGGGGCGATCTCCACCGCGGTGAGGAGCTCGGCGAGCGCGGTCGGCGCGGGCGCGTTGTCGTGCCCGAGGAACCACAGCCACTCGTCGACGGGCCCGTCGGCGTCCACGGGGCGGACCTCGCGCACGCCCGCGGCGACGGCCTGGGCGAACGTCCGGTGCCCCGGGAGGCGGACGAGTTCGGCGGAACCGCCGAACGCGAGGTCGGCGGTCGACCCGTCGGTCGATCCGGCGTCGACCACGACGAGCCCTTCGGGGTGACGGGTCTGCCGGGCCAGCGCGTCGAGGGTGCGGTCGAGGTGGTCGCCGCCGTCGGCGGCGACCAGGATCGCGGTGACACGGGGCTGGGAGGCACTGGGCTGCATGACGGGCGTCACTCTACGGTCTGGAGGCACGTGCTCCGTCGCGGACGACGGCGTGCCGTGAACCTGTGGAGGTCATCACCGCACGGTGTGAGCCGGACGTTGTCCGGGCCTCCCGTCGGGCGGCTAGGCCCGTTTGCGCAGCTTGCGACGCTCGCGCTCGGAGAGACCGCCCCAGATACCGAAGCGCTCGTCGTTCTCGAGCGCGTACTCGAGGCACTGCGCCCGGACCTCGCACGAGGTGCAGATCTTCTTCGCCTCGCGCGTCGATCCGCCCTTCTCCGGGAAGAACGCCTCCGGGTCGGTCTGCGCGCACAGCGAGTCCGCCTGCCAGGCGAGGGGGTTCTCCTCGTCGTCGGTGTCGGGACGCCGCACGCCCGGGACGCCGAGCGACACGGGGTCGACGTGCCAGTCCTCCGGAACTCCGGCGCTGAAGTCGGAACCGTTCACCCTGATCACCCCTGACGTCTCGTGACGGACCACGACGAGTTGCCGTCGTTGCCTGTAATTACAGCGGTGTCATTCGCCAGGTGTCAAGTCGCGGATCATAGAAGCCGCTGACCGTTCCGGCGTGTCATGTCCCCCGTACGGGCGTGTCGCCCGCGTTCTGTCCGGGCTTCGGGGGACAAGCCGGTCACACTCGGGACACGCTCCGGCGCGCCTCCCACGCACTCGACACCATCTCGTCCAGGGAGTGTCGCATCGCCCATTCGAGGTCGCGGGCAGCCGCCTCTCCGGTCGCGACGATGCGCGCCGGGTCGCCGGGACGCCGCGGGGCGACCTCGGGCTCGAAGGCGATGCCCGTGCCGGCCGCCATGGCGTCCATGATCTGGCGGACGCTCACGCCGTCGCCGCTGCCGAGGTTGTAGGCGCGCTCCAGCGGCTCCCCCGCCTCGAGCTTCCGCGCGGCGACCGCGTGCGAGTGGGCGAGGTCGGCGACGTGCACGTAGTCGCGGACGCAGGTGCCGTCCGGCGTCGGGTAGTCGTCGCCGTTGATGCGCGGGGTGCGCCCGGCGAGCAGCGCGTCGAACACGAGCGGGAAGAGGTTGTGCGGGCTCGCGTCGTAGAGGTCCGGCTCCCCCGACCCGACGACGTTGAAGTAGCGGAGCGACGTCGTGGTGAAGCCGCGGGCGACCTCCATGTCCCGGAGGAGCCACTCGCCGATCAGCTTCGACTCGCCGTACGGCGACTCCGGCGCCTTCGGTGTGGACTCGACGACCGTGTCGACGTCCGGGGTGCCGTAGACGGCCGCACTCGACGAGAAGACGACCTTCGTGACGTCCTGCTCGGCCATCGCGCGGAGCAGGGTCGTCATGCCCGTGACGTTCTGCTCGTAGGTGTGCAGCGGGCGCTCCACGGAGACCCCGGCGTACTTGAAGCCCGCGACGTGCACGACGCCCGTGACGGCGTGCTCGCGGAGCGTCCGTGCCACGAGGTCGCCGTCGAGGATCGTGCCCTCGACGAACGGCATGTCGTCCGGCACGAAGGCGCGGAAGCCACTCGACAGGTCGTCGAGCGCGACGGTGTCGATGCCGGCACCCCGGAGCGCGCGGACGACGTGGGACCCGATGTACCCGGCACCGCCGGTGACCAGCCAACTCATGCTCGCCACGCTAGCGGACCGGCCGGGTCGGCAGGGCCGTCAGGGCTGCGAGTTCACGCGCCGGTCGCGATGAAGACGGTGGACGTCAGGCCCGAGGTCGCGTCCGCCTCGACCGTGACGTCGCCCTCGTCGGGGGTGACGTAGCAGCTCTCCCCCTGGCGGAGCAGGGTCGCGCTCGTCGCACCGACGAGCGTCACCACCCCCTCGGTGCAGATCGCGATGGAGGGGCCGCGCAGCGGTGCCACGCCGCCCGTGCCGAGCCCGACCGGCCCGCCGTCGCCGGTGACTCGCACGAGCGCGAAGCCCACACCGTCCGGCGCGAACCGGTCGACCCCGGGCGCGAGGTGCTCCGGCTCGAGGACCGGCGCCGGGTACGCCGTGAAGTCGAGGACGTGCAGGAGTTCGGGGACGTCGACGTGCTTCGGGGTGAGCCCGCCACGGAGGACGTTGTCCGACGGCGCCATGAGCTCGATGCCGAGCCCGTCGAGGTACGCGTGGATGTTCCCGGCGGGCAGGTACATGGACTCGCCCGTCCGGAGCGTCACACGGTGCATGAGCAGCGAGACGACGATGCCGGGGTCGTCCGGGTACGCCTCGGCGAGGTCGCGGACGGTGCGGACGTTCGGGCCGGCGGCGTCGTCCGGCACTGCGGCCGCGAGGTCGCTCACCGCCCGGACCACCGCGAGCGCGCCCTCGTCGGCGGTCTCGAGCCAGCGGACGGTGTCCTCGAGGCCCTGCCCGAGGTGCGCGACCAGCGGGCCGAGGCGTCCGGATCCGGCGTCCAGGCGCTCGACGTCCGCGAGGGTCTCGGCGACCGGCCGGAAGCCGCTCAGCGCCTCGAACCGCTCGCTCAGCGCCACGACGAGTTCGGGCTTCGGGAACGGGTCCTTGTAGTTCCGCGCGGGGTCGTCGACCGGGACGCCGGCCGCTTCCTCGCGGTCGAAGCCCTCCCGCGCCTGCTCCGGGGTCGGGTGCGCCTGGAGCGACAGCGGTGCGGCGGCTGCGAGCACCTTGAGGAGGAACGGCAGCCCGGTGCGGCCCGCCCCCAGCGCCGCCTCCGGCTCGGCGGCGATCCAGTCGAGGAGCGTGTCGGCACCACCGACCGTCGCCGGGTTCACCACGACGCTCGGGCTGCCGGGGTGCGCCCCCAGCCACAGCTCCGCCTGGGGTGCGCCGGTGACGGTGCGGCCGAGGAGCTCCGGGATCGCGGTGACGGACCCCCAGGCGTAGTCGCGCGGGGTGTTGGTGATGCCGAGGAACATGCGGCGAGCCTACCGGCGGGCGCGCGACGGTAGCCTGACGGGGTGACGAACACGTGGCCGCTGGCACGAGGGACGGTTCCGGAGCGGGAGGCGTTCGCGTTCGCGAGCACCCTGCTCGGTGTGGTGTTCGCCGGTGACGCCCTGCCGAACACCCTGACCTGGGTCGGTGCCGGGATCCTGTGGGGCGCGGTGGCCGTCTGGGGCGTCACGATCCTCGTCCGCGCCCGCCCGCCGATCTCCCGCACCCCCCGGTCGCTCTGGTTCTTCCTCGCGTGGTGCCTGCTGTCGCTCGTCTGGTCCCACTGGCGCTACGCCACCCTGCCGAGCATCGTCGTCCAGGTCGTCTGCGCCGCGGTGGCGTTCGCGGTCGCCTCGACCCTGAGCTGGCGCCGCATCCTCGACGCGACGAGCCTCGCGATGCGGTGGGTGCTCATGCTCTCGCTCGTGTTCGAGGCGTTCGTGGCGGTCGTCCTCCGGCACCCGATCGCGCCGGTGTGGACCGACTACGGCGACGCGAAGATCCCCGATGCGTTCTACTTCTCGCGCGCCGAGCTGTTCACCGGCGGCCGCATCCAGGGGCTGCCGGGCAACGCGAACCTGCTGGCCATGGTCGCGCTCCTCGCGGCGGTCGCCGTTGCCGTGCAGTGGGCCGAGGGGCGCATCCGGCGTGCCCGGGCGATCGGCTGGCTGTCCGTCGCCGCGGTCGTGTTCCTGCTCACCCGGTCGTCCACGGTCGCCGCGGCCGCCGTCGTCGTCGCGCTCGTCCTGGTCGTGGCGCTCTGGATCCGGCGGACCCCGACCGAGCGCCGCACGCCGCGCTACCTGGTCGTCCTGCTCGTCGCCGTGGTCCTCGCCGTCGTCGGGTTCGTGGCGCGGGGCGCGGTGTCCGAACTCCTCGGCAAGGGGTCCGACGCCACCGGCCGCGGGGAGATCTGGGCGAAGGTGCTCGGCCTCGTCGACCAGCACCCGGTGCTCGGCTGGGGCTGGATCGGCTACTGGTGGCCGGGCATCCCGACGCTCGCGGACCTCGCGCACCGCAAGGGCGTGACGTACCTCCAGGCACACGACGCGTACCTCGACGTCTGGATGCAGACGGGGATCATCGGGCTCCTGCTCTTCCTCGTCTACGTCGTCACCACGCTGCACCGGGGGTGGGCCGGCGCGACCAGGATCGGCTACGACGCGCGCCTCGAGCAGCGGTCGTTCGACCCGGTGTCGCTGTTCCCCCTGCTCGTCGTCGTCGCGCTCCTCGTGCAGTCGGTGGCCGAGTCGCGGCTGCTCTACCAGGGCAACTGGATCCTGTTCGCGCTCATCGCGATCAAGTCCCGGATCGTCCTCGTCGGCGACGAACCGGTGTCCGTCGGGGACGGCCCGCGCACCCCGCCGACGCGCCGCGAGTTCCGCTGGGCGTCGACGGACGAGCGCGCGCTCCGCGACTGACCCGCCGATCCGCCGGTCCCCGCAGCGTGACCGACGAGGGCGCAGCACGGCCCGCACCCTCACCGCAGCCGGGCGCAGTCGATCCGGGTCCCCCACGGCGCCGTCTCGACCCGCACCGACGCGAGCGCCGGATCGGCACGGCACGACGCCGCTGCGCGGGCGACCTGCGGAGCCCACTCGGGTCCGTCCGCCCGCCGTGACGGCTGCGGCTCGTGGTCCAGGGCGACCGGCGCTGTCCCGGCGACCGCCGAGCCGACGACCACCGCGACCGCGCACCAGCCGAGGGCGGTCCCGGTGAGCCGCACCGCGCCTCCCGGCCGGGCCGTGACGGGCGGACGTGCGGCGCCCCACGCGACGAGGACGCCTGCTGCCGTCGCGATCGCGGACAGCAGCAGGAGGCCGCTGGCGGCCCCGTAGCGCAGGGGCGGCGCGTCGACCATGCCCGGCGCGGGTCCGGACCACGGCCGGTCCGCCCCGTTCACCCAGAGGGCACCCGCCCACACGACGACCGAGCCGACGGTCAACGCGACGACGAGGACGCGTGCCCGCCACGGCCCGACGGCGACCGCCGCGACGAGGAGCACGCCGACGGCCGCCGCGGGGACGAGCACGACGGCCCAGCCGTGGTCGAGCACCGCACGGACCACCTCGCCGACCCGGGCGTGCAGGAGTCCGCCGAACGGCTGCAGGAACCACCCGGCGACGACGTCGCGCCACGACGCGACACCCGGGTCGAGGCGCCGGGGCGTGACGGCCGACACGGCGACCTGCGCGGCCACGCCGAGCACCGCGACGACCGTGACGGGCAGTGGCCGGAGGCCCACGCGACGCTCACCGACGGGTCCGTCGGGCACCCATGCGAGGAGCAGCAACGGCAGGAAGAGCGCGGTCTGCGGCTCGGTGAGCGTCACCGCCGCGGTGACGGCCGCGAGCCCCACGGCGGACCACCAGCGGCGCGGACGGTACGCGAACACCCACGGTGCGAGGGCGAGCAGGTACCAGTGCAGGTTCGCCGCGTTGCCGGCGATCTCGACCGGCGCGAGCGGCAGGAGCGCCGGGACCGCGGCGAGCAGCGCGCGGAGCGGCCAGGGGTGGACCACGTCGCGCGCGAGGACCGAGACGAGCGCGGCCGCCCCGCCGACGACGAGGCAGGACCCCAGGGAGAGCACGACGGCGTAGTGGGCCACCGGGAACACCCATGCGACGTCGACGAGCAGGCGCGGCAGGAGGTGGAGGTAGCCGGCGTACGGCTCGAGGAGGTCGAGGGGGCCGACCGCGGCACGGTCGCGCCAGAACACCCCGCCGTCCTCGGCCCACACCGTCCGGGCAGCGACGGGCCCGAGACGCCACCAGCCGACGAACGTCACCACGACCCCGACGAGCCCGGCGGCGCCGACCGTCCGGACCGAGCGCCAGCGCTGCACGACTGGATGGTACGGCGATATCGCGTTTCGTGGATGGAGGGCGCGACCAGAGCGGAGCGTGCCCTCGGCCGAGGTACGACAAGATGGACGGGTGACGGACAGCCGGGTGACGAGACGCGTGCTCGCGCGCCGCTACCTCTCGGCCTGGATCGGGTTCTCCGCCGGCGGTCGCTTCAGCCAGGCGCTCGCGACCGTGATCGTCCTCTTCGCGTTCGGGGAACCGACGGTCACGGCGCTCGTCGGTGACGCCGGGACCTGGGCCGTGCTCGTCACCCTCGTCGTGCTCGCCGGCCTCAGCCTGCTGGGGCAGCGCTACCGCATCGAGTGGCACGGCGTGCTCCCCCTGTCCCTGCTGGCGTTCGTCGGGTACTGCGCGCTCAGCGTCCTGTGGAGCGAGTACTCCTGGGTCGCGCTGCGGGGCCTCACCGCCACGGTGTGCTTCGTCGGGCTCGGGCTCTACCTGGCGCTCGGCCGCGACCTCGTGCAGGTCATCCGCGCCTCCGGGGACGCCTTGCGCATCCTGCTCGTCGTCGCCCTCGGTCTCGAGGTCCTCTCCGGGCTGGTGCTCGACGTCCCCTTCCCCGCCTTCGGCATCCGCGGCGACATCGCCTACGGCGGTCCGATCCAGGGCATCGGCGGCACCCGCAACTTCATGGGGTTCATCGCGGCCATGGCACTCGTGACCTTCGTCGTCGAGTTCCTGACGCGGTCGGTCTCCGTCTGGCGGGCGGTCGCCTCTACCGCGCTCGCGGTCATCGCGCTCATGCTCGTGCAGTCCCCCATCACCGGCCTCGCGATGATCGCCCTCGCCGTGACCGCGCTGGCCCTGTGGTCCCTGCGGCACGCCCGACCCGGCGCACGGCCGGTCGTGAACGCCGTGCTCGGTGTGGTGGTGCTCGCGATGCTCGTCGTCGGCGTCGTCGCCCGGCACCGGGTGCTCGCCGAGATCGGCGCGGCCGGCGGCACCGCGACCCGGCTCGACCTCTGGGCGCAGATCCGGGCGCTCACCGCGCAGTTCCCGATCCAGGGCTGGGGCTGGGTGGGGACCTGGCCGCAGGAGGCGGTCGTCCCGTACGTCACCTTCATCGACCCCGCGGGGCAGCGCTTCACGTCCGGGCTTCACGCCTTCGTCGACGCGTGGCTGCAGATCGGGCTCGCGGGCACGATCCTCCTCGGGATCACCGCGCTCCTGGCCTTCGCCCGGGCCTGGGTCACGGCGACGACGTTCCCCGGGGTGGCGTACGTGTGGCCGGCGGCCGTGCTGGTGCTGCTCGCGGTGACGAGCACGGCCGAGAGCTACCTCCTGCACGGGGCCGGGCTGCTGTTCTTCGTGACCGTGCTCGTGGTCGCGGCACGTCGGCGGTCGTGGCGGCGCCACCTCCCCCGCGTCTGACGCGGGCGCTGCGGTCCGGCCTGGAGGCGCGGCTCGGCTCCGTCCCGCCGGTGCGGCGCGGCAGGTCCTCGGTCGCGCACGCACCTTCCCGTCGCGAGCGCGATCACCGGTCAGGACGAGCGTTCCCGGTCGTCCGGGAGGACCAGGAACGCCCGGAACAGCCAGGCGCGCCCGGGACGACCAGGCACGCGGTCGGCGTCGGTCAGGCCGTGCGGCGACGACCGAAGCGCCGCTGGACGCCCCACTGCGTGACGCGGAGCATCGCCTCGACCACGATGCCGCCGCTCATCTTCGAGACCCCGTGCACGCGGTCGCGGAAGCGGATCGGCACCTCGACGATCCGGCCGCCCTGTGCGTCGACCCGGAGCGTCATGTCGACCTGGAAGCAGTAGCCCTTCGAGTCGATCGCGTCGAGGTCCATCGCGGCGACCGCTCCGGCGCGGTACACCCGGAAGCCCGCGGTGACGTCGCGCACGCCGATGCCGAGCACGATCCGTGCGTAGGTGTTCGCGCTCCGGCTCAGCACCTCGCGCCGCAGCGGCCAGTCGACGACCGAGCCGCCGGCGACCCACCGTGAGCCGATCGCGAGCAGGACGCGGTCGTCGGCGAGCACGGCGTCGATCATCGCCGGGAGGCGGTCGGCGGGGTGCGACCCGTCGGCGTCCATCTCGACGAGCAACGGGTAGCCACGCTCGAGCCCCCACCGGAAGCCCGCCACGTAGGCGGTGCCGAGTCCCAGCTTGCCCGACCGCTCGAGCAGGTGGACGCGGTCGTCCTCCGCGGCCAGGGCACGGACGACGTCGGCGGTTCCGTCCGGGCTGCCGTCGTCGACCACGAGCACGTGGGCCGACGGCACGGCGGCGACGACGGCGGCCAGGATGGCGCGGACGTTCTCCGCCTCGTCGTACGTCGGGATGACGACGAGGGCGGTCGGGGTCTCGAGCGTCACCGGTTCTGCAGGCGCCGCTTGATCTTGCCCGCGACGGCCCGCGGTCCCTCGGTGCGGAAGTAGTGCACCGCGCGGCCGAGGTCGTGCCGCACGCCGTAGGTCTTCTTCCGGTCCGGCACGCGCACGCGCATCTCGTGCGGGGTGACGGCGGTGCCGGCGTCGCGCACGGACTTGTCGGCGGCACGGATCGGGTTCCGGCAGAACTCGACGAGCGGCTCGAGCACGTTCTCCCACGTGAACTGCTCACGGATCCGGTCGACGTTGCCGATGAACTCGGCGCGGGCCTTCTTGTCGAACAGCGCCGTCTCGAGGGCGTCGGCGAGCCCGGCGACGTCCTGCTCGTGCACCGCGATGCCGAGGCGCTCCGCCGCGACCAGGTCGCCGAAGGAGTCCCCGGCGGTGGTGACGATCGGGAGACGTGCCCACAGGTAGTCGAGGATGCGGGTTCGGAACGAGAACGTGGTCTCGAGGTGCTCGTAGTGCGTGGAGACGCCGGCGTCGGCCTCGAGGAGGTACGCGCCGCGCTCCTCGTAGGGGATCCAGGTGTCGTTGAAGAACACGTTCGTGCCGGTGAGCCCGAGCGCGTCGGCCTCGGCCCGGACCTTCGCGACGATGTCCATCTCGGGCACGTCGGGGTTCGGGTGCTGCACGCCCATGAAGAACAGCTTCACGCTCGGCTTCTTCGCGGCCAGCTGCCCGATCGCCCGGACGAGCGTGATCGGGTCGAACCAGTCGTAGATGCCGCCGCCCCAGACGACGAGCTTGTCGTTCTTGCCGATGCCGGGCACGACCCCCTTGACCCGCTGCACGTCGTGCACGGGCGGGGTCGAGGAGAGGCCGAACGGCACGACACCGATGAGCGAGCGCAGGTCGGGGTCGCGCGAGTACGTGCGGGCGTTCACGCGGCCGGAGCCGGCGAGCTGGCCGAGCCAGAACATGCGCTGGCGCTCCGAGGCGCAGATGAAGTAGTCGCCGAGCTCGAGCTGGTGGTTGAGCGTGTCCGAGGCGTCGAGGATCTGCCGGTTCCACTTGTCGACGTCGTCGCTGCGGCCCTGCTCCAGCTGCTCGAGGTGCAGCGGGTCGTAGACGTCGACCACCAGGATCTTGCGCGTCGACTCGAGCACCGGGAACAGGCGGAGCGCGTGGCCCTGCACGACGATGACGTCGGCCCAGGCCTCGTGCTCGACCATCTGCCGCGGGTGCCGGTGCGGGACCGTCACGACCTCGTAGGCCGGGTCGACCGGCTCCGAACGGGTCAGGGACACCACGCGGACGTCGTGCTCCTTCGCGAGCTGCTTCGCCATCTGGGTGGCGCGGATCGCCGGACCGGCCATCTTCGCGCCGATCGAGTCCCCCGTGATGATGAGCACGCGGCGCCGGGTGCCCACCTCGAGCACGCCGAGCGAGTGCACGATCTTGTCGTATCCGGCGAGGTAGTTCTCGATCGGGTAGGCCGGCTCGTCGCGGTTGCCGAAGAGCCGCAGGAGCTCGCGGTCGCTGCGGACGCGCGTCGCCTGGATCTGCCGCCGCGACTCGGTCATCGACGGGAGCTGCTCGACGAACTGGTCGACACCGTAGATGCCCGCCATGCTCGTCTTCGGCACCGGGATCGTCGGGACGCTGTCGTCGCCGGGGTTGCGCAGGTCGAGTTCGGTCGAGTCGAGCTCGCCGCGGCCGACCGCACGCCGGACGACGAGGGCGAGCGAGCCGGGCAGCGCGGCCGCGAGCTGCTCGTCGCCGAGGTTCTTGTAGAGCGTGAAGAGCGCGTTCCGCTCGAGCAGGTAGGTCTCGCGGAAGTCGCCGAACTTGTTCATCGACGCGTGGTGCTTGTGGAACGCCACGGACTTCGGCTGGTACCGGAAGCGCCAGCCGAGCAGGTTGAGCCGCCACCCGAGGTCGACGTCCTCGTAGAACATGAAGTAGCGGTCGTCGAACCCGCCGAGCTGCTCGAACAGCTCCGCGCGGATGAACATCGCGGCGCCGGTGCCGAACAGGACGTCGGTCTCGCTCTCCCAGCGCCCGGTGTCCGGCGACCCGGCGAACGGCTTGTAGCCCATGCCGTACCAGGTCATCGCGGCCTCGGTGAAGTCGACGTTGACGCCCTCCCAGTCGAGGACCTTCGACGCCACGGCACCGATGTCCGCGCCGGACGCGAACGTGGCCATCGCCTCGCGCACCCACCCGGTGTCCGGACGGGCGTCGTTGTTGAGGAACGCGACGACCTCGCCGGAGGACTTCGAGACGCCGAGGTTGCAGCCGCCGGTGAACCCGAGGTTCGCGCCGGCGTCGACGAGCGTGAAGTCGAGGTCAGACGCCTTGAGCCGGCCGAGGTGCTCCGGCCCGGACCCGTTCTCGACGACGATGACCTCGAGCTTGTCCTGCGGCCAGTCCTGCTTGCGGAGCTCCGCGATGCTCGTGAGGGTGTCGTCCGTGCCCTTGTAGTTCACCAGGACGACGGAGACGACTCCGGCCTTGCGCTCGCTCACGCGGTTCCTCCTGCAGCTCCCGCACTCGTCGCGCGGTCGTTCGGCGGCCGACAGCGGGGTGCCCACGGCCGATGACACCCTACAAGGCGCGCCCCGTGACTCCCGGGTCCGAACCTGTGCGTCGTGCAAGATGGACGCCGTGACTGCCGTGATCCCGACGACGCCCATCCCTGCTCCCCTGCGCGACGAGTACGTCGCCATCGCGGCAGGCGAGCACGCCACGGGCCCCCGCGGCACGGTCCGCTTCGCCGTCTCCACCGCCGACCCGGACGAGGGCAAGGGCGACCTCTTCGTCGCGCTCGGCCTGGCCCGTGCGCTCCGCGAGCAGGGCTGGGGCGTCGCGGTGTGGCCGCTCGAGCGGTGGGGCGAGTCGGTGCCGGACGACACCGCGGTCGTGGTCAGCATGATCGAGTCCTTCGTGCCCGGCCACGTCCCGACCGGCACCGCCCTCGTCGCCTGGGTGCGGAACTGGACGGAGCGCTGGGCGGCACTGCCCTACCTCGACGAGTTCGACGCCGTCTGGGCGTCCTCGCCACTCGCCGCCGAGGCGGTGTCCGCGCAGTACGACGGCCCGGTCGAGGTCGTCCCGATCGGCGTCGACACCGACCTCTTCACCACCGCGCCCGACGAGCCGCGGTCGGACCGGGCGGTCACCACGGTCAACTTCTGGGGCGTCCGCCGCCACGTGCAGGACGTCCTCGCCGAGGTCGTCCCCGCCGAGCCGATCGTCTGGTTCGCGGCGAACGTCGACCACGTCGAGGCCTCGGCCGGGGTCGAGCTTCGTCCGATGGTGTCGTACTTCGCGCTCCCGCAGGTCTACCGCGCGGCGGCCTTCGTGGTCGACGACGTCATCGCGCCCGCCGCCGCCTACGGCACCCTCAACTCGCGCCTGTACGAGTCGCTCGCGGCCGGGGCTCTCCCGGTGACGGACTGCGTCACCGGGCTCGACGCCCTCGGCCTCGCCGACGTGCCGGTCTTCGAGGACGCCGCCGGCCTCGAGCGGGTGCTCGCGATGCCCGCGGCGGAACGGACTGCGCTCGTCGAACGGCTCCGCGCCGTCGTCGTCGAGCGCCACACGTTCCGTGCCCGTGCGGAGCAGGTCGGGCCGTCGCTCGACGCCGCCGTCTCCCGCGTCGCCGGCCGGACCGGGGCCCGGAGCGCCTTCCTGCGTTGGGCCACCGAGCAGCGGGAGGCCCTGCGCCGGGCGGAGCACGACCGCGACGTCCACCTCGCCGGCGTCCACGACATCAACGAGCGGCTGATCGCCTCCGAGCGGAAGGTCGGCGAGTACGACACCGCACGGCGTGCCGCCGAGGCGGAGCGCGACCAGATCGCGGCCCGCTTCGACGGGCTCACCCGCTCCCCCGAGTACCGCCTCCTGCACGGCGCGGGCCGGGTGGCGCGGCGCGCGCTGCGCCGCTGACCGGTCGCCACCGGCACGGCCGGTGCGGTCGTCCGGCGCGGCCGGTGCGGTCGTCCGGCACGGCCACACGACGGACGGGAGGCGCGTCACCGNNNGGNGANGCGCCTCCCGTCCGTCAGGGGGTGACCGTCCCTACTTGACGGTCACCGTCTTGGTGCCGAAGCTCACCCAGGTGCCGCGCGGCAGGTCCTCGTAGTAGACGCGGACGGTGTGCTTGCCCGGGGTCAGCCCGGTCAGCGTCACGGCGAGCCCGACGTCCGAGCCCCAGTCCGGGTGCACCTTCTGCACGTCGGTCCGCACGGCGTTGGCGACCCCGGAGCCGGCGCGCACCCCGTCGACGTGCAGCAGGTACCGCACGGGGTCCCAGCGGTCGGGGTCGATCGCCCAGCCCGACAGCCGGACCGTGCCGGTCCCGGCGGTCGCCGACTCGTACGCGCCCCGCACGGCGCCGGTCTTGCCGGTGGCGCCGGTCGTGGGCGGGTCGACGACGGTGACCGTCTTCGTGCCGAAGCTCTTCCACGTCCCGCTCGGCTTGTCCTGGAAGTAGACACGGACGGTGTGCGCCCCGGCCGTGAGGCCGGTGAGCTTCACCGACAGGCCGACGTCCGAGCCCCACCCGGGGTGCACGGCCTCGACGTCGGTCCGCACGGCGTTCGCCGTCCCCGTCGCGCCGCGCACGCCGTCGACGTGCAGCAGGTACTGCACCGGGTCCCACACGTCCGGGTCGATCGCCCAACCCCCCAGGGTCGCGCTGTGCACGCCACCGCTGACGGACTCGAACGCACCGGTCACGGTGCCCGAGTTGCCGGTCGTCCCGGTGTGACCGGAGGGCGCGGTCGACGTCGCCGACGTCACGGTGACCGTCTTCGTGCCGAAGCTGACCCACGTGGCGCTCGGGAGGTCCTGGTAGTAGACGCGGACGGTGTGCTTGCCCGCGCTGAGGCCGGTCAGCCGCACCGACAGCCCGACGTCCGAGCCCCAGTCCTTGTTCTTCGCCTCGATGTCGGTCCGAGTGGCGTCGGCGGTGCCGGTCTTGCGGGCGCCGTCGACGTGGAGCAGGTACTTGACCGGATCCCACACGTCCGGGTCGATCGCCCAGCCCTTCAGCGTGATCGTGCCCGCGCCGCCGGTCGCCGACTCGTAGGCACCGCGGACCGCTCCGGTCCCGCCGGTCTTGCCCGTGCTGGGCGCGGTGACCGAGACGGTCTTCGACGCGACCTTCACGTAGCCGGTGCCGGGCGCGTCGACCACGTACAGCGCCACGGTGTGCGACCCGGGCTGGATGCCGGTGAGCTGCTGCGACCACCCGAGGGTGGTGCCCACGCCCGGGTAGACCGCGGCGACGTCCTTCCGGACGAGCGTCGTCTTCCCGGAGGCACGGCTGGTGCCGTCCACGAGGAGCTTGTACGACGCGGGCTTCGACGAGTCGGGGTCGAGCGCCCAGCCGACCGCGCTGATCGTCCCCGGTCCGCCGGTCGCCGTGTCGATGACGCCCTTCGGGGCCGCGCTCGTGATCGTGCGGGTGTAGCAGCCGAGCAACGTGTTCGACCCGGACCCCTGGTTGATCGCGTAGGAGCACACCGAGTGCGAGCCGGGGGCCACGCCGGTCAGCTCGGCCGAGAACCCGTGCTGGGTGTTGCCGGTGCCGAGCGAGCCGGCGAGGTCGGGGCGGGCGACGTTCGCGGTGACCGTCTTCCACCCGGCGCCGTCGATGTAGAAGGCGACGCGGAGGGCGTTGGTGGTGTCGGGGTCGACCGCCCAGCCGGTGACCGTGTACGACGAGGCCGAGGACGCGGTCACGGCGTCGACGTTGCCGTAGGGGCTCCCGTTGCCGGTCGGCGAGCCGAACCAGTCGGTGTACATGCGCCAGAAGTTCCGGTTGCCGTACGCCGAGCAGCTGTCACCCGTGCCGTAGAGGTTGTTCATGGCGGCGGTGTTCGGCGTGTACGGGGTGTAGATGTACAGCCCGGCCGTCGCCTGGTTCTTGATGTAGACCGTCTTCCGACCGCACGCCGAGTTCGGGTTGTACAGGATCGAGTTGTTCCGGCCCGCCTGGTACGCCCACGAGGTCGGCGACGCCTGGTACCGCTTGAACTGCAGCGCTGCCGCGTAGACCTGCTGCCCGAACCCGTAGTAGGCCGGGTCGCACGGGGCGGTGTCCGGGCACGCGAAGCCGGTGGCGTGCAGGTACATGTAGCTCGTCGGGCTCGAGGTCGTGACGATGCCCTGCTCCTTCTGCAGCAGGACGAGCAGGACCTTCTGGCTGATGCCGCACGCCGAACCGACCTGCGCGATCATCTCGCCGC
>NZ_BACW01000399.1:0-1829 GCF_000333315.1 Curtobacterium sp. B8 | reverse complement strand
CGCGCGACCGCCGGGCTTCCCGCGCTGATGCCGGGCGCGGCGGGCGGTCACGACTCCCCGCTCACCTCCGACCGTCGGTCGCGACCGGTCGCTCAGGACGCGGACGACCGACGCTCCGCGACCACCCGACGCCGAGCACACGGGGAGTCGCGACCGCCCGAGGGCGACGGCGAGCGCGACCCCGCCCGAGCGGCAGTGCGCCCGAGCGGCCCCGCCCGGCCCGCCCAGCCGCTCAGTACCGGTAGTGGTCGGGCTTGTACGGCCCCTCCACCGGCACACCGATGTACGCCGCCTGCTCCGGGCGCAGCGTCGTCAGCTGCACCCCGAGCGCGTCGAGGTGCAGCCGCGCCACCTTCTCGTCGAGGTGCTTCGGCAGCACGTACACCCCCGTCGGGTACTCCGACCGCCGGGTGTGCAGCTCGATCTGCGCGAGGACCTGGTTCGTGAACGAGTTGCTCATCACGAAGGACGGGTGCCCGGTGGCGTTGCCGAGGTTCATCAGGCGGCCTTCGCTCAGCACGAGGACCGATCGACCGTTCGGCAGGCGCCACTCGTGCACCTGCGGCTTGATCTCGACCTTCTCCGCCCCGGGCAGGGACTCGAGGCCGGCCATGTCGATCTCGTTGTCGAAGTGGCCCACGTTCGCCACGATCGCGAGGTGCTTCAGGGCAAGCATGTCGTCCACCCCGACGACCCCGAGGTTGCCGGTGCACGTGACGACGACGTCCACCTCGCCCGCGACGTCGGCCAGCCGGGCGACCTGGTACCCGTCCATCGCCGCCTGCAGCGCGCAGATCGGGTCGACCTCGGACACGATCACCCGGGCGCCCTGACCCCGGAGGGCCTCGGCCGCGCCCTTGCCGACGTCGCCGTACCCGACGACGAACGCCACCTTGCCGCCGATGAGCACGTCCGTCGCGCGGTTCAGGCCGTCCGGCAGCGAGTGGCGGATGCCGTACTTGTTGTCGAACTTCGACTTCGTCACGGAGTCGTTGACGTTGATCGCGGGGAACCGCAGCGTGCCGTCGCGGAACAGCTCGTACAGGCGGTGCACGCCGGTCGTGGTCTCCTCCGTGACGCCCTCGACGTCGGCGGCGATCCGGGTCCAGCGGTCCCCCGAGTCCCGCAGCGACGCCGCGACGGTGTCGAGGACGATCCGCCACTCGGCGCTCGCGTCCGCGGCCGGCTCCGGCGCACGACCGGCAGCCTCGGCGTCCGCTCCGGTGTGGACGAGCATCGTGGCGTCACCACCGTCGTCGAGGATGAGGTTCGGACCGAGCCAGTCCGCACCGGCCGCCGACGCCTCGGCGCTCCAGTCGAAGATGCGGTTCGTGCACCACCAGTACTCCTCGAGCGTCTCGCCCTTCCACGCGAACACCGGCACGCCGGCGGGTTCCGCGGCGGAGCCGGTGGGCCCGACGACGACGGCGGCAGCCGCCTCGTCCTGGGTCGAGAAGATGTTGCAGCTCGCCCAGCGCACCTGCGCGCCGAGGGCGACGAGGGTCTCGATGAGCACCGCCGTCTGCACGGTCATGTGCAGTGACCCGGCGATGCGGGCTCCGGCGAGCGGCTGCGAGGGGCCGAACTCCTCGCGGAGGGACATCAGGCCCGGCATCTCGTTCTCGGCGAGGCGGATCTGGTGGCGTCCGGCCTCGGCCAGGGAGAGGTCGGCGACGCGGAAGGCTGCTGCGGTGCGGGCTTCGGTGGGCATGCGGTCAGTCTCCCACGCACGCGTCCGCGCGCGGTGTGCGCAACGCGGTGCGACGCGGTCGGCCGGGAGGCAGGGTGCGCGACCCGACTTCGGTCACGCGGGCGGGGCCTCCAGGCCG
>NZ_BACW01000400.1:0-1985 GCF_000333315.1 Curtobacterium sp. B8 | reverse complement strand
GACGACGGCGTGTACCGGCCACAGGTCGACGGGGGTCGACCGCCGGACGCGTGCCGCGCCTCCCGGCCGGTGGGGACGGAACGCGACGTCTACCGCCGGGCCGCAGCGGAACGCACGCTGCTCGACGCCGACGGCGTGGCGGACGCTGCCCGGCGCACCGGTGCGGAGGTCGTCCGGGGCACCCCCGCGGCCGTGCCGCCCCTCGTTGCCGATGCCTACATCCGCGCGAAGGCGACCGGACGGCTCTGACGGCGGGTCAGCCGGCCGTCAGGGCCGTCGCACCGCGCTCGAACTCCTCGAGGTCGCCGCGCTCGCCCGCGCGGTGGGCACGACCGCCCACGACCCACTGGTAGACGAGGACCACCGCGAGCGCCAGTGTCCCGATGCCGATCTTGATCGGCCACGGCCAGGGCTGGCGCGTGACGACGCCCTCGACCAGCCCGGAGAGCAGCAGCGTGAGCGTCAGCCCGACGGCCACGGTGATCAGCGCGCGGCCGTCCTCGGCGAGTGCCTGCGCCCGGGTGCGCGGACCGGGGGCCACCCACGACCAGGCGATCATGAGTCCGGCTGCCGCAGCGAGGAAGATCGAGTAGAGCTCGAGCTGCCCGTGCGGCGCGATGTAGAGGAAGAAGTCGCCCAGGCGGCCCTGCGAGTGCATCACCGCGCCGGAGACCCCGAGGCCGACTGCGTTCTGCACGATCGCGTACGGGACGAACAGGCCCGTGATGCCGAACGCGACCATGCTCGCGGCGATGTACGCGTTGTTCGTCCAGACCTGCGCGGTGAAGGCCCCGAGGCCGTGGTCCGAGTAGTAGTCGACGAAGTCCTGCGTGGCGTACCGCCGGAGCGCCTCGGGCGTCCCGAAGGTGTCGACCGCGCCGGGGGTCGTGCTGATCCAGACGCCGACGACGACCGCGACGGCCGCGGTGACGAGCGCGACCCAGATCGTCGTCCAGCGGATGCGGTAGAGCGCGGCCGGGAGCTGCACCGCGAAGAACGTGGTGACGGCCGACAGGGGGTCCACGGGGGTGCCCGTGAAGCGCAGTCGTGCCCGGAAGAGCGTCAGGGACAACCGGTCCCCCGTGGCCGTGCGCGGGGCGGCGCCACGGATGCGGGCGAGGTCGGTCGCGGCCTCCTGGTACGCGGACACCAGGGCGTCGACGTCGGCGCCGGAGCGGTGGCGCCGCCGGGCGAGCCGGTCGAGCTCCTGCCAGCGGTCACGGTGCACGTCCGCGTAGGCCTCGAGGTCCACGGTTCCCCCCTGGGTGGTCCGGTCGGTGTGGTCCGGTCGGTGTGGTCCGGTCGGTGTGGTCCGGTCGGTGTGGTCCGGCTCGTGCCGTGCGGCACGGGCGGTCCGGTTCGTGCGGTCCGGCTCGTGCCGTCCGGCACCGGTCTCCGACAGAATGATCCCATGTCGAAGCCGAACGCGTCGCGCGACCTCGCCGACGGCCGGTTCGTCCGGGCCCTCGACGACACCGCGGACGAACTCGTCGTCGGCGAGGCCGTCGCGCTCGACGTGCAGCCCGCGGGCATCGCACTCCGCTTGGCGGCGGCGCTCCTCGACGCCGCCTGCCTGGTCACGCTGTACGTCATGCTCCTGCTCGGGCTCGCACGGGTGGTCCCCCGCGGCGTCGACACCGGGTGGGTCGCCGCGTTGCAGATCGTGGTGGCCGTGTTGGTCCTGGTGCTCGTGCCGGCGGCGGTCGAGACGACGACCCGGGGCAAGAGCGTCGGTCGCTACGCCCTCGGCACGCGGGTCGTGCGCACCGACGGCGGGGCGATCGGCTTCCGGCACGCGTTCGCGCGGGCGCTGGTGGGGCTGCTGGAGCTGTGGGGCTCGCTCGGGTCCGTGGCGCTGCTGGTGGCGCTGTTCGGCTCGCGTCCGAGACGCCTCGGTGACCTCCTCGCCGGGACCGTCGTGCAGCACGAACGCGCACGCCCGCAGCAGGACCCCGTCGTGCTTCTGCCCGTCGAACTCGCGGGGT
>NZ_BACW01000401.1:0-1350 GCF_000333315.1 Curtobacterium sp. B8 | reverse complement strand
TGCTCGCGCAGGGGCACGTCCTGCTCGAGGGGGTCCCCGGTGTCGCGAAGACCCTGCTCGTGCGGAGCCTCGCGGCCGCGATGTCCCTGGACACGAAGCGGATCCAGTTCACGCCGGACCTCATGCCGGGCGACGTCACCGGCTCGCTCGTGTACGACGCGTCCACGGGCACGTTCCCGTTCCGCGAGGGCCCGGTCTTCACCAACGTGCTCCTCGCGGACGAGGTGAACCGCACCCCGCCGAAGACCCAGTCGGCGCTCCTCGAGGCCATGGAGGAGCGTCAGGTGAGCGTGGACGGCGACGCCCGCGCGCTGCCCGACCCGTTCTTCGTCGCCGCGACGATGAACCCGATCGAGTTCGAGGGCACCTACACGCTGCCGGAGGCCCAGCTCGACCGGTTCCTCATGAAGCTCACCCTCGAGGTGCCGCCGCGCGACGTGGAGTGGCAGGTGCTGCGACGTCACGCGGACGGCTTCGTCCCGCGGGACGTCTCGTCGGCGGGGATCGTCCCGGTCGTCGGACGCGACGAGGTGCTCGCCGCGCAGCAGGCCGTCCGCGGGGTCGGGGCCCGTGACGACGTCCTCGCCTACGTGGTCGACCTGGCGCGGGCCACCCGGCAGGCGCCGTCCGTCCGCGTCGGCGTCAGCCCTCGTGGGGCGACCGCCCTCCTCGCCGCGGCGAAGGCCTGGGCGTGGATCACCGGCTACGACGCCATCACCCCGGACCACGTGCAGGCGATGGTCCTCCCCGTGTGGCGGCACCGGCTCCGGGTTGCCGCGGACGCCGAGCTCGAGGGCGTCGGCGCCGACGGGGTGCTGCAGCAGGTGCTCGAACAGGTCCGGGTGCCGATCTAGTGGCGGTCAGCGGTCGCTTCGTCGCGCTCCTCGCGGTGGGCGTCGTCCCCCTCGTGCTCCTCGGGACGGGGTGGGGCGGGTTCGCCTGGGTGGCGGTCGTCCTCCTGGCGGCGACGGTCGACGTGGTGCTCGCCGCCGATCTCCGGCGTGTGCGGGTCGACCGGCGGATGCCCCGACTCGCCCGCCGCGACACCGTGGCCGACGGCACGCTCGTCCTCGCCAACGACGGCGGTCGGGCACTCCGCGCCGTCGTGCGCGACATGTGGGAGCCCTCGACCGGCCACGGCCCGACGCGCGTCCGGCTCACCGTCCCGTCCGGCGAGCGTCGCACCGCACGTGTCCGGTTCGCCCCGTTCCGCCGGGGCCGACGGCGGAGTGCCGGAGTCGCCCTCCGCGCCTTCGGACCGCTCGGGCTGGCCGCGCGCCAGCGTGTCCTCCCGGCACCCGCGGAGCTCGTCGTCACGCCGGCGTTCCGGTCGCGCCGCCACCTGCCGTC
>NZ_BACW01000402.1:0-2615 GCF_000333315.1 Curtobacterium sp. B8 | reverse complement strand
GCGGACCGTCCCCCGGTGCTGTGCCGGAGCGGCGTGCGCGACGGCCGCGACGCTCCCGACCGCGAGCACGAGGGCGAGGGCACCCGCGGCGCAGGCGGTCCCCATCCGACGCAGGCGCGACCGGGCCCCGCGCTGGCGGGGTGCGAACCGGGCGAGCCCCCGCGCCGGCTCCGGGCCGACGAGCCACGGACCCGATCCGTCGACGTCGTACGAGAAGGGCCCGGAGCCGTCGGGGGCGTAGCGGTACGGCCCGCTGCCGTCCACCGCGTAGGCGGAGCGGAGGTCCTCGGCGGTCCACCCGAAGTCCTCGGGGGTCTGTCGTCGTGTCGTCATGGCCTGCTCCTCCCACCGCGGCCTGGGGAGCCGCGGGAGACCAGTCCACGCGTGCCGTCCATGAGACGGCGGTGTGCCTCCAGAGCGTCCCAGGTGCGTTCGCTGGGAGGTGACCCGACAAGGTGTCTTGACGTCGAGACATCTCGCGCCAGCGAGTAGCGTGGGGCCTACCGACGGCATGAACAAGGGAGCACCCGCCAGCATGGCCAAGATCATCTACACGCTCACGGACGAGGCGCCGTTCCTGGCGACCCACTCCTTCCTCCCGATCATCCAGGCGTTCGCCGGCACCGCCGGTGTCGACGTGGAGACCCGCGACATCTCGCTCTCCGGCCGGATCATCGCGCAGTTCCCGGAGCGGCTCACCGACGAGCAGCGCCTGGACGATGCCCTCACCGAACTCGGTGAGCTCGCGAAGACCCCCGAGGCGAACATCATCAAGCTGCCGAACATCTCGGCATCGATCCCGCAGCTCAAGGCGGCGATCGCGGAACTGCGGTCGCAGGGTTACGACCTGCCCGCCTACCCGGACGAGCCCACGACCGACGAGGAGCGCGACGTCCGCGCCCGCTACGACCGCGTCAAGGGCAGTGCGGTGAACCCCGTGCTCCGCGAGGGCAACTCGGACCGCCGCGCACCGCTCTCGGTGAAGAACTACGCCAAGAAGCACCCGCACCGCATGGGTGCCTGGAGCCACGACTCGAAGACGAACGTCGTGACGATGGGCAAGGACGACTTCCGGTCGAACGAGCAGTCCTGGATCGCCCCCGCGGACGACACCCTGACCATCGAGTTCGTGGCGGCCGACGGCGACACCACGGTGCTCAAGCAGTCGATCCCCGTCCTGCAGGGCGAGGTCGTCGACGGCACCGTCCTGCACGTCCGCGCGCTCGAGGCCTTCCTGAAGGACCAGATCGCCGCCGCGCAGGAGCAGGGCGTCCTGTTCTCCGTGCACCTCAAGGCCACGATGATGAAGGTCTCCGACCCGATCATCTTCGGCCACGTCATCCGCGCGTTCTTCCCGACCGTGTTCGAGCGGTTCGGCGCCGACCTCGCCGCCGCCGGGCTCAACCCGAACGACGGTCTCGGCTCGGTCCTCGCCGGACTCGACGCCGTGCCGAACGGTGCGGAGATCAAGCGGGCCTTCGACGAGGGCCTCGACGCTGGCCCCGAGCTCGCGATGGTCGACTCCGACAAGGGCATCACGAACCTGCACGTCCCGAGCGACGTCATCGTCGACGCGTCGATGCCGGCGATGATCCGCACCTCCGGCCACATGTGGGGCCCGGACGGCGAGGAGCACGACACCCTCGCGGTGATCCCGGACTCGAGCTACGCCGGCATCTACCAGACCGTGATCGAGGACTGCCGCGCGAACGGCGCCTTCGACCCGGCCACGATGGGCTCCGTGCCGAACGTCGGCCTCATGGCGCAGAAGGCCGAGGAGTACGGCTCGCACGACAAGACCTTCGAGGTGCCCGGGGCCGGCCGTGTCCGCGTCGTGACGAGCGGCGGCGAGACCGTCATCGAGCACGAGGTCGAGGCCGGCGACATCTGGCGTGCCTGCCAGACCAAGGACGTGGCGATCCGCGACTGGGTGAAGCTCGCCGTGACCCGCGCCCGCGCCTCGGCGACGCCGGCGGTGTTCTGGCTCGACGAGACCCGTGCGCACGACGCCAACCTGATCGGCCTGGTCCGCACGTACCTCGCCGAGCACGACACCGACGGGCTGCAGATCGAGATCGAGTCGCCCGAGGACGCCATGGCCTTCTCGCTCGAGCGCATCCGCCGTGGCGAGGACACCATCTCGGTCACCGGCAACGTGCTCCGCGACTACCTCACGGACCTGTTCCCCATCATGGAGCTCGGCACCTCGGCGAAGATGCTCTCCGTGGTCCCGCTCCTCGGCGGCGGCGGCCTGTTCGAGACCGGTGCGGGCGGCTCGGCCCCGAAGCGTGATGCCCTTGCCGACGAGGGCGAGGTGCTTGGTCGCGGACTCGGGCGCGTACCGGACGACCACGAGCCGCGGGGGGCGGACCGACCCGCGACCGACCCCGGCGATCCCGCCGAAGCCCTGCGCCTCGAGCTCGTGCTCGTCGAGCACCTCGACGGTGAGGGGGAGACCATCCGCCTGCGCGACCGCCACGTCCGCCACGTCCGCGGGGCCGAGGTCGCCGGCGGCGGTGTTGACGAGGTCCCGGACGGTCGCGGCCGTCTCGGCGACCACCGACGCGCGGGTCGGGTCGACCTCGACGCCGGCGGGCGCGACGACTGCGATCCGC
>NZ_BACW01000403.1:0-11515 GCF_000333315.1 Curtobacterium sp. B8 | reverse complement strand
AGCCGAACGGATAGTCGTCTCAGGAGAATTAAACGGCGGGACCATGTGACACGGTGATGGAATCGATTCTATCTGAGCCGTACAAAGGCAGCATGCTCGGATTTACCTGGCGTTCATAGATGGTCTTCACACGGATTGACCATAGGATCGTCAGAAGGTCTCGCAACAATCTCGACCGAGGGCCCGCGCAAGAAAGGCAGAGACCACCGCACGAAAATAGGGCAGAGGAGAACCAGAGACAGAAGCGCCTCCCGTCCGGTCCTGGTCGCGTCAGCGACCCGTGCCCGGCGGCCTCAGCTGCCGAGGCCGGAGAGCTCCTCGAACTCCTCGTCGGTCAGCTCGATCACCGCGCCCTGCAAGTTGTCCTCGAGGTGGTCGACGCTCGACGTGCCCGGGATCGGGAGCATGACGGGGGAGCGCTTCAGCAGCCAGGCGAGTGCGAGCTGTGCCGGTGTCGCACCCTTGCGCTCGGCGATCTCGGTCAGCGGCGAGTCGTCGCCGGTCAGGCCACCGGTCGCGAGCGGGAACCACGGGATGAAGCCGATGCCCTGCTCCTCGGACCAGTCGAGGAGTTCCTCGGCGTCGCGCTTCTGCAGGTTGTAGAGGTTCTGGACCGTGACGATCGTGGCGTGCTCCTGCGCGGCCTTCACGTCGTCGACGGACACCTCGGACAGGCCGATGTGGCGGATCTTGCCCTCGTCCTGGAGCTTCTTCAGCTCGCCGATCTGGTCCTCGAGCGGGACCTTCGGGTCGATGCGGTGCAGCTGGAAGAGGTCGATGCGCTCGAGACCGAGGCGGCGGAGGCTCATCTCGGCCTCCTGGCGGAGGTACTCCGGGCGGCCGACCGGCGGCCACTCGTTCGGACCCGTGCGGGTCAGGCCGGCCTTCGTGGCGATGACGATGTCGTCGCCGTACGGGTGCAGGGCCTCGCGGAGCAGTTCCTCGGCGACGTATGGGCCGTAGGAGTCCGCGGTGTCGAAGAAGTCGACGCCGAGCTCGACCGCGCGCTTGAGGACGCGGATCGCCTCGTCGTGGTCCTTCGGCGGTCCCCAGACGCCGGGACCGGTGAGCTGCATCGTGCCGTAACCGAGGCGGTGGACCTCGAGGTCGCCACCGATGCGGAAGGTGCCGGAGGACGCGGCGGGACGGGTGGTGTCGGTACCAGTGGTCATGGCCGCCGTTCTACGCCGCGGACGTGACGCGTCGCTGAGCGGGTGTCCCCCGCCCGCGGTGTCAGTCGGACCTCGGCTTCCGCGGGTACGGCGTCTCGCCACGTGCGAGCCCGCCGACGAGCTTCGCGATCCGGTTCGCCCGGGCGGTCGGACTCGGTGCGGTGGTCACCCGGTGCAGCACGGCGTAGCGGTTCGTCGCGTCGAGGTCGGCGAACAGCGCGGCGGCGGCCGGTGCGACGTCGAGCGCTGCCCGGAGGTCGTCCGGCACCGTCGCGGTCGCGGCACCGGCGTAGGCGCGGTCCCACCGGCCGTCGCCCTTCGCCCGGTCGATCTCCGCCTGTCCCCGTGCCCGCATCCGGCCCGCGGCGACGAGGCCCGCGACGAGGCCGATGTTCCGCTGGGACCACAGCGAGGCACGGCGTCGGGGCGTGAAGCGCTGTCGGAACGTCGTCGCGTCGCGCCCCCGCTTCTGCCCGTCGATCCAGCCGGAGCAGAGCGCTTCGTCGAGTGCCTGGTCGTAGGTCAGGGACGTCGGCTCGGTGGTGCCCTTCTTCGCGAGGACCAGCCACACGCCGTCGGGGTCGCCCTCGTGTGCGTCGAGCCAGGTCCGCCACGCTGCGGCGTCGGGCAGGACGAGGTCCTCGGTGTCCATGCGGCGATCGTAGGCCCGGGCACCGACCGGCGGTGGTGTCGACGGACCCGGGACAGGGTGTCCTCAGACCCAGTGCGGCTGCGACAGGAGTCCGTCCGGGTCGGCCTGCTCGGCGATCCGGTGCAGGCGGGACGTGTTCACGCCGAAGTAGTCGGACGGGTCGGTGATCGCCGCGTCGCAGTAGTTCGCGTACGCGGCGCTCCCCCACGCCGGCGACATCGCCTCCCGGAAGGCCCGGACGTAGGCGTCGAAGGGCGCCGGGTCGGAACCGTCCGCGAACACCGCCGTGTACTGCACCGTCATGAGCGCCGAGCGCCACGGGAACGCGGAGTCCGTCCGACCGACCCGGGCGACCGCACCGCCGAGGGCGTCGAGCGAGACACCGCCCTCGAGGTTGCCGGACACGTCCCCCGCTGCCTCGGCGTGCTGCACGAGGACGTCGATCTGCGCATCCGTGAGCTTCGTCGTCCCGATCGACGACGTCGCCGCCTCCGACACCCGCTGGGGCTTCCCGGCCAGTGTCGACATGGCGGTGCCGTACGACATCTGCTCGGCGGTGTGGCGGGTCGGCCGTGCACCGGTCGCCGCGACGAACCCGTCGACCGAGGCGTCGGCGCCGGTCTTCGAGCCGGTCCACACCCCCGTCACGGTGATCGACGGCGTGGTGTGCCGCGATCCGTTCAGGAGCTTGAGCGTCGACCAGAGCTCGTCGTCGGCCGTCGGCGCCCAGTCCTGCCACGCCCGGACGACGACAGCCGCGGCCGACCACGGGAACGCGAGTTCGAAGAGCAGGACGCCGGGTGCCGCCCGGGTGCGGAAGGTCATCGAGGTCACGACGCCGACCGTGCCGCCACCGCCGCGGCAGGCCCAGAACAGGTCGGGTTCGGTGGTCGCGGAGACGTCGTGCGCTGTGCCGTCCGGGGTGATGACCCGCACGCCGCTCAGCTGGTCGCAGGTCAGGCCGAACGACCGCGCGAGCACCCCGACTCCGCCGCCGAGCGTCAGGCCGCCGACCCCGACCGTCGGGCAGGACCCTGCTCCGATCGCCCGCCCCTGCGCGGCGAGGGTCGCGTAGACGTTCGCCAGACGGGCACCGGGCCCGATCGTCGCCGTGCCGTCGGCGTGCACCTCGATGCCGTCGAGGTCCTGCGTGCTGATCACGAGGGACCGCGGCACGTCGGTCCCCGGGGCGCCGCCGGCGGACCACCCCGTGTAGGAGTGCCCGCCCGCGCGGAGGGCGACGGGGGTGCGGGTGTTCCGGGCGAAGGCGAGTCCGGCCTGCACGTCGGCGTCGCTCGTGGCCCGGAGGATCCCGCGGGGGTCGGCATCGTCCCACCGGGGGTTCTCGAGCACCCGGGCGCTGTCCCACCCCTGGGACCCCGGACGCAGGAGCCGTCCCGACACCGCCGCGGCGAGGGCCTGCCACGATGCCGGGCCGCGGGGCGTCGGACTCGCGGTCGGCCCCGCGCTCGCGGTCGCGCCGTTCCCGGTCGGACTGCCGGTCGGGCTCCCGCTCGGCTTCGGCGTCCCGCCCGTGCAGGCCGCCAAGAGGCCCGCGAGCCCGAGGCCGACACCACCCCCGAGCAGCGCGCGCCGACTCGTCCGCGCGGGCACCCGTCCGGACCGGAGTTCCGGACGCTCCGCTCCCCCGTCAGTCGTCATCGGTCCTGTCTACGCCGTTCCGGTGCCGTGTCGGACCCGTCGTCATCGTGCGGTGCTGCTGATCCGCACAGCGTCCGCCCACACGCGCACCCAGTCCGGCACGGTGAGGTCCCGCGGCGGCGCACCCGTCAGCGCGAGGAGCTCGGCCGGGGTCACGTGCCCGCCGTCCCGGTGCAGGAACCGCGCCTGGACGACCGCGCGGGCGATCACCGCGTCGCGCCGGACGAACGTCTGCTCCATGTAGACCGACCGCTCGTCCATCGCGAGGACCCGGGTGCGCAGGACGAACCGCTGCCCGAGCGTCAACGACCGCTTGTAGGTGATCGTCTGCGCCGCCACGACGGCGTACCAGCCGCGGTCGGTCGCCGCCTGCCAGAACCCGGAGCGCGTCAGGAGGTCGTACCGACCGAGGTCGAGCAGCGACAGGTACTTGCCGTTGTTCACGTGCCGCAGCGGGTCGAGGTCGGTGAGCGCGACCCGGAACGGTGTCCGTGCCTCGTCCCAGAGCGACGTCCCGCGCCCGGTGCGTCGCCGGGCCGTCCGGGTGCGCAGGGTGAGCAGGAGCAGCCGGAAGTACAGGTTCACGGACCGATCCCACCAGCTGCGGGTCGAACGGTGCGACCGCGTTGGAGGAACCGCACCACGGCATTCCCACCTGGGCGGGTCCCGACAGTGCCTCCCTCCAAACGACCACGGGCGAGTAGACCGGGAGCATGCAGACACGCAAGCTCGCAGACCTCGAGGTCGGATCGCTCGGCCTCGGCACCATGGGCATGAGCGCCTTCTACTCGGGCGCCGGCTCGGACGACGACGAGTCGATCCGCACGATCCACCGGGCGATCGACCTCGGCGTCACCCTGTTCGACACCGCCGAGGCGTACGGCCCGTACACGAACGAGGAACTCCTCCGCCGCGCCCTCGCCGACCGCCGGGACGACGTCGTCATCGCGACGAAGTTCGGCCTGTACCGCCACGAGGCCGGCGAGGCGACGCCGACCCAGGAGCGCGGCATCAGCTCGGCGCCGGAGTCCGTCCGCGAGGCACTCGAGGGCTCGCTCCGCCGGCTCGGCACCGACCACATCGACCTCTACTACCAGCACCGCGTCGACCCGGCCGTCCCGATCGAGGACGTCGTCGGGCAGCTCGCCGGGTTCGTCGAGGAGGGCAAGATCCGCCACATCGGGCTCTCCGAGGCGTCCGCGGCGACGATCCGCAAGGCCCACGCCGTGCACCCGATCACCGCGCTCCAGAGCGAGTACTCGCTGTGGACCCGCGACCCCGAAGGCGAGGTCCTCGACACCCTCCGCGAGCTCGGCATCGGCCTCGTGCCGTACTCGCCGCTCGGCCGCGGCTTCCTGACCGGTGCGATCACGAAGCCCTCCGACCTGGACGACGACGACTTCCGCCGCGCCAACCCGCGGTTCGCCGAGGAGGCCTTCGCGCAGAACATGCGGATCGTCGACTCCGTCAAGGAGATCGCGGACGAGGTCGGCGGCACCCCGGCGCAGGTCGCGCTCGCGTGGCTCCTGGCGCAGGGCGACGACATCGTCCCGATCCCGGGCACGAAGCGCGTCTCGCGCCTCGAGGAGAACGTCGGTGCGACCTCGCTGACGCTGTCGGCCGACCAGCTCGACCGCCTCTCGTCGCTCCCCGTCCCGACCGGCGACCGGTACCCGGACATGTCCTCGATCGGTCGCTGACGCGCGTCGCCGACCACGGTCATCGGACTGGAGGCACGGTGCGGGCCCGCACCGTGCCTCCCGTCCGTCCGGTGGGAGCGCCAGGCCTAGACCTCCGCGGCGAACGACGCGGCGCGGAGCTGCAGGTCCTCGATCCGCTGGAGTCGTGCGGCCTCGACGTCGTACCCCTCGTAGGCGGGCGGTGGCAGCTTCCGGACGTTCCGCGAGCACTGGAAGTCCTGGCAGACGAGCGTGCCGACGGTGTTCCCGTTCCGGCCCGCCTTCCCGGACCGCTTGGCGCTGTAGAACACGACGTCGTTCGGCAGCTTGACGTCCTGGCACCACGAGCACTGCGCGCGGTTCCGGGGCGACGCCTCGGCCTGCCGGAACAGGATCCCGACGAACTCACCGTCGAGGGTGGGCACGACGGCGTAGGCGCGGCGCCCGATCTTCGGGTCGCGCCAGCCGAGGAAGTCGAGTGCGTCCCACTCGAGGGTCTCGAAGCCGTCGGGCAGGGTGATGTCGCTGGTCTCCTTGCGGGAGGCGTTGACGAAGGACGTGCGGAGGGTCTTCTCGCTGATGGGCAGCATGGTGTGTCGCTCTCGACGGGGGCCCGGGGCACGCGGACGCGCGCCGCACCGGGCGGAGGTGGTCAGGGGTCGGTGACGGCGGCCGCACCGCACGGTGCGACCGGGGGCGTCACGCCCTGATGCCGGCGCTCTGCGCGCCGACCACCTCCTGGAAGCTCACCGTCCCAGCCTACGACGACGTGTCAAGCCGGGCGTGTCGCGCGGAGCAGCACGAGCGAGCCGTCGTACGACGGTCGCACCCGGAGCGATCCGTGGCGCCGGTCCCACTCCCCTGACTCGAGCGCCTCGCGCAGCGCCGAGACCGATCGCCGTGCGGTCATCTCGTCGACGAGGCCCCACGCCGGGTCGGCCTGCCGGACCGCGGGGTCGAGGAGGCGCTCCGGCCGCGCGTAGTACGCCTCGGAGAAGCCGTCGACGCACGTGAACGGGATCGGCACGCGGATCGTCTCGACCGCTCCGCCGATGGGCGCTCCGCCGATGGGCGCTCTGCCGACGGCCGCTCCGCCGAGGGCCTCGGCGACGCGGTCGACCGAGGGGTGGCGCCGGGCCTCGGCGGCGACGACCTCGGGTGCGTACTCGGCGAGCCAGGAGTCCTGCAGGCGTCCGGGGTCGCGGGTGAGGACGACCACCGGTCCCCGGGCGACCCGCCGCAGCTCGGCCAGCCCGCGGTCGAGGTCGGGGAGGTCTGGCAGCGTGAAGGTCGTCAGTGCGGCGTCGAAGGACACGTCGGGGAACGGCAGGTGTCCGGCGGTCGGGTCGGCCGTCGTCACCTCGCGGTCGGTGGGGGCGTAGGACACCGGTCCGACGCCGAGGTCGAGCACGGTGCGGGCGTCCCCGAGGGCCGTCGCCACGGCGCGGGCGAAGGAGGGCTCGACTCGGCGGTACGACACGGTCCCAGCCTACGGACGGCCGGCTCCGTGGCGGCCTCGGCGCGGACGTCGATGTCGGGCGACGTGTCCGTCGTCGTGCGACAGCGGCGGCGTCGTCCGGGAACGGCAGCGGCGCGCCCACCACCCCCCCCGGCTACACCGCGGCGGACCGCTCCGAGCGCTCGGTCGCCGCCCAGGTGCCCAGCAGCGCCAGGTTCCGCTCCGACTCGCTCGCGGGCTCGGTGCCGTAGCTGAACATCGTCAGCCCCGGGTCGGCCACGAGGTCGAGCGCCTCGTACGTCAGGTCGAGCGTGCCGACGACGGGGTGGTGGATGCGCTTCCGACCGGTGCGGTGCGACCGGACGTCGTGCGCCGCCCACCACGTGCGGAACTCCTCGCTCCGCGTCGAGAGCTCCCCCACGAGCGTCACGAGTCCCGGCTCGCACGGGTTCGCCACGGCGGCGGCGCGCAGGACCGCGACGGCCTCGCGGGCGGTCTGGGCCCAGTCCGGGTAGAACTCCCGCGCCGCGGGGTCGAGGAACGTGAACCGCGCGGTGTTCACCGGACGTCCGGGCCCGGCGAACATCGGCGAGTAGAGCGCCCGCCCGAGCTCGTTCGTCGCGACGACGTCGCCGCGTTCGTTCCGCACCCAGGCCGGCGCGCCGGTGATCGCGTCGAGGAGCTGCTGGACGCCGGGTCGGACACGCGTCGGGACGTTCCGGTGCATCGTCTTGACGCCGGCGTTCGCCAGCCGGGCGAGGTCCCACAGGTGCGTGCGCTCGTCGTCGTCGAGCCGGAGTGCCGCGGCGAGGCCGTCGAGCACGCTGTCGGAGACCCCCTTGAGGGTGCCCCGCTCGAGCCGCGTGTAGTAGTCGACGCTCACGCCGGCGAGCATCGCGACCTCGTGCCGACGGAGCCCGGGGACCCGACGCACGCCCCCGCCGAACGAGGGCATGCCGACCTGGTCCGGGGTCAGTCGGGCCCGTCGTGAGGACAGGAAGTCCTGGATCTCCTTGCGCACGTCGATACCCATGGGGCCAGGCTACGTGGCGATGCCGGTACCGGGACAGGTACCGGCAGTGCCTGCTCGGGTGCCGGGCGGGCTCGGACGGACGGGAGGCCCGTGGCGGCGCCGCCACGGGCCTCCGGGCCGCTGCCGGTCGCGCCTAGTGCGCGCGCTCCCGCGCGGCGATGCGCACCCGCGCCACGCGGTGCCCGTCCATCTCGGTGACCTCGATCGCCCAGTCGTCGAGTTCGACGACGTCGCCGACCTCCGGGACACGGTCGAGGTGCACCTGCACGAGCCCGCCGACGGTCTCGTAGTCGCCGTCCGGCAGTACCGGGCCGCCGTCGGCCGCGAGGTCCTCGAGCACGAGCGACCCGTCGACCCCGTCCGTGCCGGCGGTGTTGGGCGCGTCGTACTCGTCGCGGATGCGCCCGACGAGGTCCTCGAGCAGCGCCTCGAGCGTCACCATCCCCGCGCTGCCGCCGTACTCGTCCACGACGAGGGCGATCTGGTGGCCCTCGGTGCGCATCTGGGCGATCGCCGCGGACAGCGACTTCGTCTCGGGCATCGCGAGGACCGGACGGACCAGGCTCGACACCGGGGCGTCGGGGGCCGATGGACGGAGCAGGTCGCGGAGGTGGACGAAGCCCGTCACGTCGTCGCGCGAGCCCGAGGTCACGAGGTACCGGGTGTGTCCGGCGTCGATCGCGTGCGCCGTCGCCTGCTCGACCGTCAGCCCGGCGTCCATCGTCGACACGTCGTACCAGGGCCGAATCGACTCGCGGAGGGTGCGGTCGCCGGCGTCGAGCGCGCTCCTGGCGATCTGCCGCCCCTGCGCGTCGATGGCGTCGTGCTCGGCGACGAGGTCACGGAGCTCCTCGGTGCTCATCGACTCGCTGCGGGCGTCCGGATCGCCGCCGAGCAGCCGGACGATCGCGTTCGTGGTGCTCGAGAGGACCCAGATGACCGGTCGCATCAGCGTCGCGAACCGGTCGAGCGGCGGGGCGACCAGCATCGCGAAGCCCTCGGCGCGCTGCAGGGCGAGTCGCTTCGGCACGAGTTCGCCGAACACGAGGGACAGGTACGCGATCACGAGGGTGAGCAGCACGAGCGCGATCGCCTCGGCGGCACCGCGGTCGAGTCCGAGCCCTTGCAGGAGCGGGGCGATGTCCGGGGCGATCGACGACGCACCGTAGGCGGCCGAGAAGAACCCGGCGACGGTCACGCCGATCTGGACGGCGGAGAGGAAGCGGTTCGGGTCGCGGCTCAGCCGGGCGACCCGCTCACCGCGGGGTCCGCGCCGCTCGAGTTGCTGCAGCTGGGACTCGCGGAGCGAGACGAGGGCGATCTCGGCAGCGGCGAACACACCGCCGACGAGCACGAAGAGGATGACGAGCCCGAAGGCGATCCAGGTGTCGGCGCCCATCAGCGGGTGGTCCGCTCAGGTCGGGGCGGAACCGGTCGCGTTCGGGCGCTGGGCCTGTGACAGTCGTCCATGGCTGTGAGCCTGCACAGGTGTTCTGGGAGGCCACCCCGTGGTGCCTGCGGGGGCGCTGTGGATCGGCTGCCTAGGCGGTGATCGGGCGACCGAGCCGGGCTTCGAGCCAGGCCTCGGGGTCGATCGGCGTCACGCCGTCGAGCAGTACCTCGAGGTGCAGGTGTGCGCCCGTGGAGACGCCCGAGTTGCCGACCTGACCGATGAACTCGCCCGCCTCGACGGTGTCGCCGACCTGCAGCGGTGTCGATCCCGGGATCATGTGGCCGTACAGCGTGGCGACCTTGCGACCGTCGATCACGTGGTCGATCACCACCGCGGTGCCGTAGCTGAAGTACGGGCCGGCGACGCGGACCGTGCCCGCGGCGATGGCGCCGATGGGGGTGCCGAGCCCGGGCGTGAAGTCGAGGCCCTCGTGCAGGGACGAGCAGGCGCCGCACGGAGCCGCCCGGTACCCGAAGCCGGAGCTCATCTGCACCGGACCCGGGAAGGGCGAACGGATCGCGCCCCCGAACGAGACCGAGCCGCTCGCGGTGGCCTGCTCCTTCGTCGTCGATCCGCCACCGATCGTGAAGCCGTCGCGCGCGGGGTCGGCGAGGGCGGCGACCTGGGTGACGGAGTAGTCCTGCCCGCTCACGTCCGGGGCCAGCGTCGTGACGGGGCCGGTCCCGCCGGACGTCGCGTGGGCGGGCGTCGCGGAGGCCGCGAAGAGGACGAAGGCCGCGAGGGCGCTGGTCATCGTGACGCGGCTGGCGCGGTTGGCGGCCCGGAGGGGGTTCACGCGCTCGCGGAGCGGGGTGCGGGCGGCACGGACCGGGCGGGCGGCACGGACCGGGCGGGCTGCGCGGACCGGACGAGGAACGCGCGCCGCGATCGTCGTCGCCGAGGCCGCGATGCCTGCAGTGTCACGGTCGGTCCGGCGAGGTTGCTTGCGGGCCGCAGCGCGCTCGGCCTCGAGGGCTGCGCGGCGCGACAGGTGCACGACCGGGGTCTCCGGGTGCTGGTCTGGGTGCGGTGCAGTCGTCATGGCCGCCCACCATTCTGCACGACTCTGTTCGTTTGTACAGACCCCAGTGTGATCATTTCGTTACCGGATGCACCGCGACGGCACGGGCTCCCGTCTCGGTCGGTACTGTCCGAGGAGAGCGACCGGAAGGACCCGACCCATGGCCCGAACGCCGCGCGAACGCCACGAGCCGATCGACCTGCGCTCCGCCGAGGTCGTGCTCGCCGGCACGCAGGAACTGCTGCCCGTGCTGCGCGCCGCGGCGGTCCGTGCCGGTGTGGACGCCATGCGGATGCGCGTGGTCGGGGTCGACGACCTCCCGGACCCGACCGAGACCGGCGACGCCGAACTGGCCGTCATCGCGATCCGCCGCCCCGGTGACGACCCCGCGTTCCACCGGGCGCACGAAGCGGCCGAGCTGATCGACCCCCTCATGGCGCCGCACGCGGTCCGGATCGTCGTCACGGTGTCGGGTGTGACCCGACTCGCACCGAAGATCGAGCGGACGCTGACCTCCGAGGTGCTGCACCAGATCGGCGCCGCGGCGGCCCCGACCGGGCGGAACCGACCCTTCCGCAACCTGCGCATGCGGCTCGGGCTCGCAGCGCTGAAGACCGCGGGCGTCCGCGTCTTCCGCATCACGATCGGGCACTGAGGGCGCTCCGGCCGCCCGTGCGTCACTCCCGGTCGGACGGCGTGCTGTGGACGGCGGACGCGTCCACCCGGTGCTGTGCCGGAGCGGCGTGCGCGACGGCCGCGACGCTCCCGACCGCGAGCACGAGGGCGAGGGCACCCGCGGCGCAGGCGGTCCCCATCCGACGCAGGCGCGACCGGGCCCCGCGCTGGCGGGGTGCGAACCGGGCGAGCCCCCGCGCCGGCTCCGGGCCGACGAGCCACGGACCCGATCCGTCGACGTCGTACGAGAAGGGCCCGGAGCCGTCGGGGGCGTAGCGGTACGGCCCGCTGCCGTCCACCGCGTAGGCGGAGCGGAGGTCCTCGGCGGTCCACCCGAAGTCCTCGGGGGTCTGTCGTCGTGTCGTCATGGCCTGCTCCTCCCACCGCGGCCTGGGGAGCCGCGGGAGACCAGTCCACGCGTGCCGTCCATGAGACGGCGGTGTGCCTCCAGAGCGTCCCAGGTGCGTTCGCTGGGAGGTGACCCGACAAGGTGTCTTGACGTCGAGACATCTCGCGCCAGCGAGTAGCGTGGGGCCTACCGACGGCATGAACAAGGGAGGGACTCCGCCCGGCACTGGCGCGCGCCGTGGCCGGGGACGGCGCCGCGGCAGCCGTCGGTGTCGCGAACGTCGTCTTCCTCGCGCGGGACGCGGACTACTGGGCGGCGTCATCGGCGAGCTCGCCCTTCCAGCACTTCTGGTCCCTGAGT
>NZ_BACW01000404.1:0-7790 GCF_000333315.1 Curtobacterium sp. B8 | reverse complement strand
CCTCCCGTCCGAGAGGGGGTGCGACAGTGCCCGCCACGGGCCCACTCCCGCTGGTTCAGTGGACATCGGCGGGACCGGACGGTCCCGCGGTCGGGCCCGGTGCCCGGTCACCGTCGTCCTGGAAGGACCACACCATGACCACCATCGCCATCGTCGGCGCCGGCAAGGGCCTCGGCGTCGAGACCGCCGCCCGCTTCGCCCGCGAGGGGTTCTCCGTCGCGCTCGTCTCGCGCAACCAGGACCGGCTCGACTCCCTCGCCGCCGAGCTCCGCGAGCAGGGCCACACCGCAGCCGGCTTCGCGGCGAACGTCCGCGACGGCGACTCGCTCCGTGCCGCGCTCGAGCGTGCCACCGAACAGCTCGGTCCGATCGAGGTCCTGCAGTACAGCCCGCTGCCCGCGAAGGAGTACATGCGCCCGGTGCTCGAGACGACCGCCGAGGACCTCGTCGGCCCGATCGAGTTCTCGGTGTACGGCTCGGTCAACGCCGTCCGGCAGGTCCTCCCGGGCATGCGGGCGCTGGGACGCGGCACGATCCTCTTCGTCAACGGTGCCAGCGCGGTCCGACCAGGCGCCCGGGTGACCGGCACGTCGGTCGCGTTCGCCGGGGAGAGCGCCTACGCGCAGCTCCTGCACGACGCCGTCAAGGAGGAGAACGTGCACGTCGCGCAGCTCATCATCCCGTTCGGGATCGACGACGGCCAGGAGGACCACTCGGGCGCCGCGATCGCCGAGCGTCTCTGGAGCCTGCACAACGAGCGCGGGGAGTTCCGGACGTACGCGGAGGCGCTGCCCGAGTAGGTCTGGGCCGACCGTCCGGTCCGACGGTCTCGGCCTCGATCGGTCAGCGGACGCGGGGGAAGTCGGCGGACAGCGTCTCGGCGTGCCGTTCGCGTGCCGCCAGCGCCGTCCGGGCCTCGTGCGCGAGCCGCGCGACGGTCCGCTCGTCGGTGCCCTCGGCGATGGTGGTCGGGAGCACGCGGGCCGCTCGTCGTTCGCTCCAGCGGAGCAGCGCGACGCCGGTGGCGTGGGCGGCGCGCTCGAGCGGGCCGGCCTGGGTCGGGTGGAGTGCGGCGTTCATCGTGATCCCTCGGTGTCGTCGTCGAGGACGGGGACGGCGGCGAAGCGGACGAACACACGACCGGTGTCGGCTTCGTCGGCGTCGGGGTCGCGTCGCCGTCGGAAGGCCGTCATGAGCTCGAGCGTCGCCTCGGTGAGCTCCTGCAGCTCGGCCGGGGTCAGGCGCATGACGATGGTGGACAGGGTCGCGGCGTCCCGCCAGGGTCCGAGGGACCGTTCGTCACGGGCGATGAACTCGCGGATCATCTGCTCGGCGTGGTCGTTCGAGCCCGAGGCCACGAGACGTGCGGCGGCCAGGGCGGCCGGCGACTGCGGACCGTCCGAACCACCGCTGTACAGGGTCGCGGGGGTGCGACGCCACCAGCGCTCGCGACCGTTGCCGCGGCCCTCGACCTCCTCGATGAAGCCGTGCTTCTCGAGCTGCCGGAGGTGGTAGCTCGTCGAGCCGGACGATTCGCCGACGCGGTCCGCCAGGGTCGTGGCCGTGGCGGGGCCGTGCGTCGCGAGCTCGTTGAGGAGCTGCGCCCGGAGCGGGTGGGACAGCGCCTTCATCTCCGGGAGGTCGAGGACGCGGGAGTCGGATGCCATGCCCTGATCGTACGACCGCAAACAAAGCTTTGCAACATGTTCTTTGCAGAATTTCGTCTGCGGTTTCCGCGGCTCAGCGGGCGGCGGCCTCGATCGCGTTCGCCATGGCCTTCGCCACGGTCAGGTTGGCCTCTGCCGACGGGTGGATGCCGTCCGGGGTGGTGCCCCGCTCGTACGCGCCGTCGGGCAGCCGGATCGCCGTGAACGGATCGACGTAGGACCATCCGTGCTGCTGGGCGTCCGCGCGGAGGGCTCGACTGAGGACGCGCTGTCCCGTGCGACGGTCGGCGCCCCACAGGCTGGTGGTGTGGTCGGACGGCGGACCGGCGACGACGAGCACGTGGTGGGCGTCGACCTTGGTCACGAGTGCGTCCACGTTCGCGATGGTCCGGCGGGTGGGCACGGCCTGGTTGACGTCGTTCGTCCCGAGTTCGACGACGAGCACGTCCGCGTCCGGTACCGGGCCGATCTCGTGCAGGACCTGGTCCGAGCGGTAGCCGCTGTGGGCGTACCCGCCGACCGCCCGCAGCTCCGGGTCGCCCTCGAGGACGTGCAGCCACGAGTCCGGCCGCGCCGTGATCGAGTCACCGGCGTACGCGAACGTCACGGCGTCCGCGTCGTCGGTGGTGTCGAGGGCCCCGCGCACGAATTGGTCGGGTGTCCGACGCAGCGCCGCCTCCTGCCGGAGGGTGACGGACTCGTCGGCCGACGCGGTGTGCGCCGTCGCGACGACGACGGCTCCGGTGCCGACGAGGGCGGCGGAGGCGATGATGCTCATGAGGACCACGAGGTGGCTGGTGCGGGACACGACTCCAGGTATCCCGCGGATGGCTCTTCGGAACCAGACCCCAGACCTGGGGAACCGTCGTCGCTGCTGTGGCTTCTCCCACCCGTTCCCGGGCGCGCCCCAGCGTGGGGTGGGCCTTCCGGTCTGCGGAGTCCGGCCCCCGTCAGTGCGCACGGCGCAGGGCGAGGCGTCGGCTGCGGCCCGCGGTCAGCCACGTCCCGAACGTCACGACGACGGGCAGCCCGATCGCGAGGAGCGCCAAGACGGGCCAGTCGGCGACGAACGGCATGTGGCTCGTGCCGGCCGGACCCGCGTCGAAGCGCAGGGTGAGCGCCCGGATCGGCAGGAGCCCGAGCACGGTGCCGACGACCGCCCCGACGGTGGTCAGGATCGCAGCCTGCCACGCCGTGGTCCGCCGCCGCAGCCGTGGGGCGGCACCGATCGCGTCGAGCACCTCGTCGTCCCGTCGCCCGTCGGCCCGGGCCAGGCCGATCGCCACCGCGGTCGCGCCGATCGTCACGGCCGCCGCGAGTGCGAGCGCCAGTGCCCGGACCGGGGCACTCGCATCGACTGGGCCGGACTCGTAGAAGAAGGTCGGCGCCGAGGCCTGCGCGCGCGCCGAGCCGCCGTAGCTCTGCCACGCCGACGCGAGCTCGCCGAACTGCTCGGGTGAGACCTCGCCGTCGAGCCGGGTCACGAGGATGCCGTCCACGGCGGGTACCCGGTAGCGCTCGGCGGTCGCCTTCGTCATGAAGACCCCGATCTGGATCGGCGGGTCCTGCTCGTCGAGGACCGCGGGGATCGTGGTCGTCGCGTCCGGGTGCTCCGGGTCGGGCGAGGTCGCGTCCTCCCAGCTGCGGTGGTGGAACGTGTCGAGCCGGACCGCGCCGTCGTGGACGTACTCGGGCCAGAGTGACACGGCCCTGCCGTCGGCGAGTGCGTCGCGGACCTCGGCGGACGGCCGGTGTCCGCTGAGCACGGCGTAGTCGTCGACCGTGCCCGTGAGGACGTGTTGGCTGCCGCCGGGCTCGAGCCACGACCCGCAGAACTCGTCTCCGCAGCCGGTCGGGCGCTCCCAGAGGTGCAACTGGGTCAGGGTGCTCGGTTCCTCGGTCGGCTGCTCGTCGACGGTGCCGAGCACGCGGATGCGGTCGTGGTCGAACACTCGCGCGCTGACCTCGGCCGCCCGCGCCGTCACCGCCGCGTCGTAGCCCTGCGGGAACGACCGGCTGTCGAGCCGCTGGATGTCCGCGGTGGCCACCCCGACGGCGGACTTGTACTCGTAGTCGCGGACGTACTGAGCGTGCTGCGACGCGTTCCACGTGATCACCACGGAGGCGACGAACACGACGCTCATCACGCTCGCGAGCACCGGCACCGTGCGGACCGGGTTACGGCGGGCGTCACGGCCAGCCATCCGCGCCGCGAGCCCGAACCGGCTCGACACGCGGGCGACGAGGGCGAGCACCCACGGCGAGCAGATCGCGACGCCGAGTTGGACGAGGCACGGCCCGATCGCGACGCCGGCGCCGACGACCCACGCCCAGTGGTCCCGCTGCCCGCTCTGCTCCGGTCGGTCGTTCAGGACCAGGACACCGATGCCGCACGCGAGGGTCATGACGGCCCCGACGACGATGAGGAGTGGTCCCCACGCACGACGACGGCGGGTCGCCGCCCGGCTCGGCGTCTCCGGGCGGAGCGACCCGCGGAGACCGGCCAGCACGTTCACCCGGGTGGCGGCGCGGGCCGCGGTGAGGGAGGACAGGACTCCGGCGAGGACACCGGCGACCGCGATGCAGAGGAGCATCACCCCGGGGACGTGCAGCCCGGGGAAGGCGTTCACGTTCCCGTCGTCGAGCAGGTGGAACGCGAGCGCGCCGATCCCGATGCCGAGCCCCGTCCCGAGGACCGCCCCGGCCGTCCCGAGCACGAGTCCGGATCCGGCGACGACCGACCGCACGACCCCGCGCTCCGCGCCGACGCTCGTCAAGATCGCGTACGAGCGGGCATCGGCGCGGGTGCCGACGAGGAACGCCGCACCGGCGAGCAGGCCGACCTCGAACAGGGCGAACACCCCGACGAGTCCGAGTCCGGCGACGTACCACCCGAGGCTCTGCGGACCCGAGAAGCCGTCGACCCGCTCGTCCGGCGGATCGAGCACCACCGGACGCGACTGCACGACGATGCCGTGGTCGTTCAGCCGCTTGATCTCCGACCAGGTCGGGGCGACCGTCGGCAGGTACACCGTGACCGCGCCCGCGTCGGATCGGCCGGTCGAGATCGGAGCGGCGTCCGCGGCGATGCTCCTCCACGGCAGGTAGACCGCCGACTCGTCTGGGTCCTGGCCGAGGTCCCGCATCGTCCCGGTGATCGTGAACCGCTTCGTCACCGGGTCGGTCACGTCGAGCGTGTCACCGATGTGGAGCCCGGTCTTCGCGAGCATCGCCGGCGTCATCATCGCCTGGTCGCGTGCCGTCGGAGCCGTGCCGTCGAGGACGTGCCAGCGTCCGTCGAGCACCGGGTCCCAGGTTTCGCCGAGCGTCGCGGTGGTGCCGATCGGGCCGTGCGCTCCGCGCAGCACGACGTCGGTGGTCGTCACCGGGATCGAGATCGCACCCTTCGGCACGTACTCCGTGACGTCGGCGTAGGGGGTGTCGTCGTCGGCGTTCGCCGCAGGGCTGTCCTCCTCGGTCTGGATGTTCGTCCAGTGCACGGGGTCCTGCCGCATGCCGCGGGCATCCGGCTGCTGTGTCGTCATCTGCGCCTGGGCGTGCCCGAGGTCGTACCGGAGCTGCTCGGCCGTCGTCGCCTGCGTCGAGGCGAACAGCACCGAGACCCCGGCGAAGCCCATGGTCGGAAGACCGATCAACGCGACGACGAGCGCCGCGCGTCCGGTCTTCGCGAACGCCATCCGTCGGCCCAGCCGGAGTGCCGGCCGGAGCCGGATCACGACCGCGTCCGGTCCGCGAGGGCCATCTCGACGCCGGAGTACACCGTCTCGTCGACGACCCGGCCGTCACGCAGGAACACGATGCGGTCCGCCCAGGCCGCGTGCCGGGCGTCGTGGGTGACGAGCAGCGCACCGGCCCCTGAGTCGACGTGCCGACGGAGCATGCGGAGCACCACCTCCCCGGTCTGGGAGTCGAGCGCGCCGGTCGGTTCGTCCGCGAGCACGAGCCGGCGCTCCCCGACCACACCGCGCGCGATCGCGACCCGCTGCTGCTGGCCTCCGGAGAGGTCGTCGGGGAACGCGTCGGAACGGTGCCCGAGCTCGACGTTGTCGAGGGCGAGCTGCGCCGCCCGGCGAGCCCGGCTCGACTTCCACCCGTCGAGCTCGAGCGGCAGCGCCACGTTCTCGATCGCCGTGAGGGACGGGATCAGGTTGAAGTCCTGGAACACGAAGCCCACCAGCCGCCGTCGGAGCGCCGCGAGGTCCTTCGCCGGGCGGTCCGCGACCCACTCGCCGTCGATGCGGACCTCGCCGCTCGTCGGCGGGAGCAGGGTCCCCGCGCAGGCGAGCAGCGTCGACTTGCCCGAGCCGGAGGTGCCCATGACGGCCACCATCTCGCCGCGGCGGATCGTCAGGTCGACACCGGCCAGGGCGGTCACGGCCCGCGAACCGCTGCCGTACTGGACGCTGACGGCGTCGAGCTCCAGCAGCGGAGCAGCGGCGGTCACCGGGCGCTCCGGACGATCTCGTCGGCGGACGTGGCCGCGGCCGTGCGGTGTTCATCCGGTCGGTACCGGGTGACGCTCGACTCCACGTGGTCCAACCACCGCACCTCGGCCTCGGCCTGGAACACCATCGACTCGAGCACGAGCGACCACGCGAGGTCCTCGGCCGGGTCCGCGGTCCGCTTCAGTCGTGTGAGGTCCTGGAGGTTCCGGACGGCCGCGCCGCGCTGCACCTGCACGAGCCGCTGGACGTCCACACCGGGCACCGTCACGGCGAGCGCGAACTTGATCGCGAGCTCGTCGCGGCCGCGCTTCGCGGGTACCGGCTCGCTGAACCACCGGGCGACCTCCTCGCGGCCCGCGTCCGTCGCCGTGTAGACGACGTGCCCGTCGTCGTCGGCGTCGCCGCGGGCCACGAGCCCGTCGCGCTCGAGCCGGTCGAGCGTCGTGTAGACCTGGCCGATGTTGAGCGGCCAGCTCCCACCCGTACGGTGCTCGAACTCCCCCCGGAGCTGGTACCCGTACCCGGGTCCTCCCACCAGCAGCGCGAGCACGCCCATCCGAACGCTCATGACATCCCCCTCGTCCCGGCCCGACACCCGGGCATACCGAGTATGCCCATACCCGGTATGCATCCGCAAGTGCCGTCCCGGCGCTGAGCCGACGCCCACTGGGCACCCCGGTGGCTGTCAGAAGGGCTGCCTACCCTCGAGCCGTGCCCCTCCGCTCCAGCCGACGGAACCCCGGCCGCTCCCTCGTCATCGCCGTCGTCGGGGCCGCGCTCGTCGCCGGGGTCGTCGTCCTCCTCGCCCCGAGCGTGCTCGACGTGCTCGGCAGCCCGGGCTCGGCGATCGGCTCGCTGCTGCCGTGGATGGGCGTGCTGCTCGTCCCGGTGGCCGGGCTGGCGATCGGCACCCGCTCGTGGCGGCTCGCCGCGCTCTCGGTCGCGTACGCCGCGGCCTGGGCGGTCGCCGTGCTGCCGGGGGTCCTCGCGCCCGCCGCCACCGGCACACCGCAGCTCTCGGTCGTCACGCAGAACGTCGAGGCCACCAACGAGGACCCGACGGCGACGGCCCGGGCGATCGCCGACCGGCACCCGGACGTCATCGCGCTCGAGGAGCTCACCGCCGACTCCGGTGCCGAAGTGCAGAACGGGCTCGCCGCGGCGTACCCGCACCACTATCGGGTCGGGTCGGTCGGCGTGTGGAGCCGGTCGACGCTGAGCGACGGGGAGCCGCTCACGCTCGGCCCTCGGGTGGGCGCGGTCGCTGCGCGTGACCGTCGCCACCGACGTCGGGGACGTGCGGCTGTACGTCGTGCACGTCGACTCACTGCGGCTGCGCACCGAGGACGCCCGCCCGACGATGCTCCGTGCCCTGGCGGGCGAGGTCCGGGACGACGACGCCGAACGGCTCGTCGTCGCCGGCGACTTCAACGGCGGCGCCGCCGACCCGCTCATGGCACCGATCCGCGCGGAGCTGTCGGAGGGCGGCGGGCTCGGCTTCACCTGGCCGGCACAGATGCCCGTCGCGCGGATCGACCACGTGTTCGTCCGCGGTCTCGCCACCGTCTCGACCGAGGTGCTGCCCGCGAACGGCAGCGACCACCGCGCGGTGCTCGCGCAGCTGCGCGCCGGCTGACGTCGCGACGGACGGGAGGCT